>NZ_JBMDXT010000240.1:0-11801 GCF_048594475.1 Nakamurella sp.
CGGCGCCAAGAAGCTCCCGGACGCCGCGCGCGGCGTCGGTCGCTCGCTGCGGATCCTCAAGTCCGAGGTGGCCGCGATGGACCACGACGAGACCGCGACGGCGCCGCCGGCCGCCGATCGGGCGGTCGCGGCCGCCGAGCCCGCCGCGCCGGCTCCGGTCGCGCCAGTGCCCGCCGCGCCGGTGCCGGTCGCGGCGGTTCCGGTCGCGTCAGTGCCGGTCGCGTCAGTGCCGGTCGCGCCGGCGGTGACCGCCCGGACCGGCTGATCATGCCCCGGCCCGGGCGGCGGTCGGTGACCGACGCCCGGGCCATCCCGCACTCGTTCGAAAGGGTCCGACCGCCATGCCCTCGCGACTCCGGTGGCCCGGACGCCGCCGCCCGACCCCGACTCCCGACGGCGCCATGCCCGTCCTCGAGCACCTGCACGAGCTGCGGCGACGGATGTTCCTGGCCACCGTCGCGTTGCTCGGCGGGACCGCCGTCGGGTTCCTGTGGTTCGGCCACGGCATTCCCGCCCTGGGCGTGCCGAGCCTGGGCGAGCTGCTGATCGAACCCTACTGCGCGGTCCCGGCGCAGAGCCGCGTGACGTTCGGGGACGGCAGCACCTGCCAGCTGCTGGCCACCGGCCCGTTCTCGGCCCTGGAACTGCAGCTCAAATCAGCGGTGATCGCCGGCGCCGTGCTGTCCGCCCCGTGCTGGCTGCATCAGCTGTGGGCGTTCGTCACCCCCGCCCTGCACGGCCGGGAGCGCCGCTATGCGATCGTCTTCGGAGCGACCGGCGGCCTGCTGTTCGCCGGCGGCACCGCCTTGGCCTACCTGGTGCTGCGCGAGGGACTGACCGTCCTGCTCGGTTTCGGTGGTGATACGACGGTCACCGCGCTCTCGCCGGAGAGCTACTTCTCCTTCCTCATCGCCATGCTGGTCATCTTCGGGGTCTCGTTCGAGCTGCCGCTGTTGCTGATCATGCTCAACGCGGCCGGGGTGCTCAGCGGGGCCCGGCTGGCCCGCGCCCGGCGGTACGCGATCTTCGGCCTGGTCGTGTTCGCCGGGCTGATCGTCCCCGGCAACGATCCGATCACCATGGGCGCCCTCGCCGGGGCGCTCGTGCTGCTCTACGAGGTGGCCGTCCAGGTCACCCGGCTGCGCGACCGGCGCCGCGACCGCACGGCCGACTCGGCCGAGCCGGTCCCGGTCGCGGCCGACGCAGCCGCGCGCTGACGAGAAGGGCGGATTGCCATCATGTTCGGACTCTCCTGGGGTCAGATCGGGATCATCCTGCTGGTCGCCGTGTTCGTCCTGGGCCCCGAGCGGATCCCGACCGCGGTCGCGGGATCCCTGGCGGCCGTGCGCCGGCTGCGCGAGCTGGTCGCCGGCGCCCAGGCCGACACCGTCGGCCAGTTCGGTCCCGAGATCGCCGAACTGCGGCGCCAGCTCGCGGAACTGCGGTCGCTGGCCGGCCTCGCCGAGCTGCGCGAGCTCCACCCGGACCGGATCATGGCGTCACCGGCCCGTCAGCACGACGAGGTCCCGGGTGGTCCTGGTCATGGCGACGTAGCGGTCGACCGCGGCGGTGACGGCGTCCCCGGCCCCGAACGCCTCCGGGTCGACGAGCACGACCAGGTCGAACTCCAGCCCCTTGGCCAGCTCCGGGCTCAGTGATCGCACCCGTGGCGTCGGCACCCACCCGGGATCCCCGATCACGCAGGCGATCCCGTCCGGACGTTCGGCCGCCCAGGCGGCGAGCAGGGGGCGCAGCTCGTCGTACCGGCCGTCCCGTACCGGCCGGCCCGTCCGGCGGATCGAGACCGGGACGTTGGCATCGGGAATGGCGGCCCGGATCACCGGTGCGGCCCGCTCCATGACCTCGGCCGGCGTCCGGTAATTGATCGTGAGCGAGGCGACCTCGACCCGGTCCAGGCCCGCGCGCCGCAACCGGTCCGCCCAGGAGCCGGTGAAGCCGTGCCGGGCCTGGGCCCGGTCGCCGACGACGGTGAAGCTCCCGGACGGGCAGCGGGCCAGCAGCATCTGCCACTGCGCGTCCGTCAGTTCCTGGGCCTCGTCCACCATCACGTGCGCGTACGTCCGGTCGGTTCCCTCCGGATCGCCGGCCGGCAGGTCGTCCTCGTCGATCAGCGCGTCCCGCAGATCGTCGCCGCGCAGCATCGACATCACGGCCATCTCCGAGTCGTCGGACTCGATGAGATGCTCGACCACCCTGGACATCTCCGCGTTGCGGTCGGCCACGGCGGCGGCCCGCCGCCGGGCCCGGCCGGCCGCCGCCGGATCGCCGAGGCGGCGGCGGGCCGCGTCCAGCAGCGGCAGGTCGGGCACCGTCCACGCCGCACCCGCCGGCCGCCACAGCCGGCGCACGTCCTCGGGGCCGAGCCAAGGGGCACACAGGCGCAGGTAGGCCGGCACCGTCCACAGGTCCGCGACCAGGTCCGTCGCCTCGATGAGCGGCCAGGCCCGGTGCAGGGCGGCGGTCAGCTCCGGATGGCGGCGCAGCGACTCCCGCAGCGCGCGCTCGGGCGCCCGCCCGGCGTCCTGGTCGGCCAGGATGTCGACCAGCGCCTCCCGGATCGTCTCGCGGGCCTGGTTGTGCGGGGTGCCGGGGTCGACCGCGGCGAATGCCTCCGCCCAGTCGGCGGCCCGCAACCGCAGCTCCGACCAGGGGGTGGGCACGGCGAGTTCCGCGGTGGGCGGTTCCTCGTAGAACCGGACGGCGGTCTCGATCGCCCCGACCATCGCCGCGGTCGACTTGAGTTGCGCCACCAGTGGATCCGGCTCCGGTCCGGCGGTGGCGCCCTCGGCCACCAGGTCGCGCAGCGTGCAGGTCTGCACCCCCTCCTCGCCCAGGCCGGGCAGCACGTCCGAGACATACGCCAGGTACGGCTCGTGCGGGCCGACGAACAGCAGGCCGCCCCGGTGATGGCCCAGCCGCGGGTCCGCGTAGAGCAGGTAGGCGCAGCGGTGCAGGGCCACCACCGTCTTGCCGGTGCCGGGACCCCCGTCCACGACCAGCGTCCCGGCCGAACCGCGACGGATGATGGCGTCCTGGTCGGCCTGGATCGTGCCGAGCACGTCGCGCATCCGTTCGCTGCGGGTGTCACCGAGGCTGGCGATGAACGCGGACTGGTCGTCCAGCGCGGCCTGCCCGTCCAGCTGGCTCGGGTCGAAGACCTCGTCCCAGTAATCGGTGATGCGGCCCCGCGTCCAGCGGTAGCGGCGGCGGCTGGCCAGGCCCATCGGCCGCGCGTGGGTGGCGCCGAAGAACGGTTCGGCGGCGGGGGAGCGCCAGTCGATCAGCAGGGACCGGCCGGCCGCGTCCCGCAGGCCAAGGCGCCCGACGTAGACCGCCGGCGAGCCGTCGTCCGGCACCATCCGGCCCAGGCAGAGGTCAAGCCCGTAGCGGCGCAGGGTGCGCCGGCGGGCGGTGAGCCGGTGGATCTCCTGATCCCGCTCCAGGGCGACCTGCCCCGATCCGCCGCGTTCCCGCCGGACCGCGGCCAACCGGTCGGACAGCTCGGCGATCGCGGTGTCCAGGGTGCCGGCGATCGCGGCGAAGTGGGCCAGGTCGTCGCCGATCGAGGCGGGGTCGGCCTTGGCCGCGAGCTTGTCGGGCAGGTCGAACACGGCCGGGCTGACGGTATTCACGGGCAGGGCTCCGATCCATCGGGCCGGCGGGCACCCCCCGCGCCGGCGTCGGGCCGCGATTCTGCGCCGGCCCCCGGGTCTTGCCGCAAGCCCCGGGGTGCGCTATACGTTGAAGTGGGAGGGGTACCCGAACCCCGGACGTGCCCTCCGTTCTCCGTTCCCCGGGGGCCCGGACCGCCGCCCGGACCGCCGGCGCCGGACCGGTCGTCAAGAATTGTCATAGCCCGCTGTGGTCTCGTGGAGTGAGACGGACACAACGGTAGGGCAGCCGGATGACGACGCTCCACATTGACGGTGTGCAAGTGGTTTTCGAGGGTCTGGCCCGCCTGCGCTGGGCCGCCGGACCCTGGCGCCTGGCCGCCGGCGACGGGGCCGGGCACGGGACCGGCGCCGACCCGGTGCTCGATCACGTCTGGCCCCGGCGCGACGAGATCGCCCACCACCGGAGGCGGATCGATCACGGACACCGGACGGTGGTCGTCGTCGACGACCGCGAGCCGGTGGTCACCCTGCCCCTGGAGCGGGTGCCGTGGCTGCCCTTCGGTGCGGTCGAGCTGGACGGCGCCGGTGCAGGTGTCCGGCGGCTCGCCGTGCCTCGCTTCTCCTGGCTGCGCGAGCGTGAGCGCACGCGCGGCGAGGCGTTCCTGGCCGGCGTCGTCGCCGGCCCGCGGTCGGCCGACCGGGCCGCGGACGGTGCGGTGGTCGTCGAGGCGGCCCTGCTCGGCACCCCGGAGCCGCTGCGGTTCGTCTTCACCACCGGTGAGCTGTCGCTGGCCCGGCTCCGGCTGACCATCGAGCAGCTGTTCCGCCCGCAACCCCCGGTCGCGGCCCGGCCGCCGGTCGCCCCGGCCGTCCGGCCGGTGACGCCCGCCGCCCGGGCCGCCTGAGGTCAGGCGCCCTCGACCAGGGACCGGTTGCCCGGACCCCGCCGGACCTCGCGGGCGGCCAGCCGGGTCAACGGCGGGAAGCTGTAGAGCGGGCGCCGACCGGCGTCGTGCCCGGCGACCTCCAGCAGCCGCCGCTCGAGCAGGTACTCGAGGATGTGCTCGGCCACGCACTCGGACAGGCCAAGCAGGCGGCCCACCGCGTCCGCGGTGAACGTGGGCGTCGGCAGGTCGGCCAGGATCCGCAGCTGGGTCAGCCGGCCGTCCTCGACCGCGTCGAACAGCCGGTCCAGCGCCGGCCGGATGCACAGCGAACCGGCCTGCAGCCGGTCCAGCCGGGTCGCCTCGGCGCGCAGGTGGGCCACCATGCGCCGGAGGGTCCAGTGCGGCTTGCGGCTCAGTTGCAGGCTCAGGATCCGCAGCGCCAGCGGGAACCGGCCACAGCTGTCGATGAGTTCGAGCGCGGCCGCCCGCTCCACCTGAACCCGTTGGTGGGCACCGGCCCGGCGCAGGAACAGCATGGCCTCGGCGATGTCGAACGGGCCCAGATCGATCTGCCGGTCGACGGGCACCGCGGCCAGCGGCTCGGTGCTGGTGATCAGGACCCCGCAGCCCGCCCCGGCCGGCAGCAGCAGGTGCACCTGCTCGTCGGAGACGGCGTTCTCCAGCACGACCAGCACCCGCCGCCGGGCGAGCAGGCTGCGGTACACCTGGGCGCGTTCCTGGGTGTCGCTCGGGATTCCGTCGGGGCTGGCTCCCAGGGCCCGCAGGAACCAGGCGAGCACGTCCCGGACCGGAACCCGGGACTCGCCGGGCGCGCCGAGGTCGACGAACAGCTGGCCGTCCGGGTAGACGGCGCGGGCCTGCTGGGCGACGTGCACGGCCAACGAGGAGCGACCGACGCCGGGCGGCCCGGAGACCAGGGCCAGGCGCGGGCGGCCCGAGGCCGGGTCCGGTGCCGGCCCCTGGCTCGGGGTGGGTGCCGTCCCGGTCTCCACCCCCAACCACCGGCAGAGCCGGTCGGTCTCCGACCGGCGCCCGGTGAAGTCGGCGAGGTCGGGCGGGAGCATCGCCGGCACCGTCGCCGGCCCGCGCCCGTCGGTGCCGGTCGGGGCCGGCCCGGTCCCGCCGGTCGCCGGGACCGGCGGGACCGCCGGTGGCGCGTCCGGGGGCTCGGCCACGATCTCCTCGTACAACTCGGTCAGCAGCGGGCTGGGATCGACCCCGAGCTCGTCGGCCAGCAGTTCCCGCCCCTCGAAGAACACGCGCAGGGCGTCGGCCCGGCGGTGGGAGCGCCAGAGCGCGGTCATCAGCTGGGCCCGGAACCGCTCGCGCAGGGGGTGGGCGGCGACCAGCGCGGTGAGCTCGGAGATCAACTCGCGGCAGCGACCGAGCGCCAGCTCGGCCTCCACCCAGAGCTCCTGGGGGTCCAACCGGCTCTCCTCCAGGGCCGCCGCCTCGGTCTCGGCCAGGAACTCCGTCCCGGACCCGAGCGCGGCCCCCCGCCAGAGCCCGAGCGCGGCGGCCAGCTGCACCGAGGCGACGTCCGGCCGGCCCTGTTCCAGGGCGGCGCGCCCGCGTCGGGCCAGCGCGACGTACTCGTCCAGGTCGAACCAGGCCCCCGGCGCGCGGAGCGCGTAGCCCTGGCCGTTGCGGACCAGCGAACCCGCGTCACCCAGCGTTCGGCGCAGCCGCGAGACGTAGGTGTAGATCTGCGCTCCGGACGTCCGCGGGGGCTCGTCGCCCCACAGCAGGGCGCTCAGCGCCCCGTCGGTGACGACCCGGCCATGGGCCAGCAGCAGGGCGGCCAGCACGGTGCGTTGCTTGGATCCGCCGAGCTGCACCTCCACCCCGCTGAGCCAGACCTGCACCGGCCCGAGGATCCGGAACTCCAGGGCCGCGCACGGAACCGCCCGATGCATCCGGTCCGGATCGCCGCCGTTCCCCGATCCGGCCCCCGAACCGCCCGGATCGTCGGATTCGGAATCAATTCCGACAATCGCGAACAATTCCGATCGGGTTCCCGTCATCGGACCCCCCTTTCGAAAAGCTGCATGCCGGAGAAGAGGCCGACCTGCGCGTGAGAAGTACGGCCCACCTGCCCTTTCACTCGTCCAGCGCAGCAAATGTCGCCGGCTGCAGCGGGCGGCCACTCGATCGGGTGGCCGCATTTGCGACAAAGCGGTTTTCCCGGTCGCGATGGGCCGGACGGACCGTGTCATCCGATGCGTCGCACCAGCCCAGAAGCACTCCGGCCAGGCCGCTGATCCGGGCCAGGACGGTCCCCGCGTCGGTCACCGCCTCGCCGCACAGGGCCCCCCGGACGGCCGGGTCGGGCCCGGCCACCAATCGAATTCGCGGGAATTGTCGGGCCAGTGCGATGTCATTGCGGCCGTCGGCACAAGAATCGAAAAGATCCACTCGCCGGATCCCGGAAAGTGCCATCAACGGCAGGCGGTCGGCCGCGCCGGCGGCCAGCACGCAGGTGCGGGCCAACCCGTCCAGCAACAGGGCCGGAATGTGGAAGCGGTCGAACGGATCCCGGTAGCCCTCCGGCCGCAGGACGAACATCGCCTGGCCGGCCGCGTCGCCCCGGACCGGCGACCGCAGCGTGTCCATCGGACCGGACAGCTGCACCAGCGGGTTGGGTCGCAGGTACGGATCGATGCTCGCCCGCCCCCCGACCAGCACGTCGCGGGTCGCGACCGGCCCGGCCGGCGGTCGGGCGGCCAACCGCACGTCCAGGTCGGCGTGCACCCGGTCGGCGACCAGCAGCTCGCCGGACGGGGCGCGCACGTCGGAGGTGATGACGACGCGCACCGAGGCACCGGCGGCGTCCGTCGGCCCGGCGGCGCGGGTCGCGGTGATCCGGATCGCCAAGGACTTGCGGGTGGGGTGCAGCCGCAGGAACGAGCGGAACGCCACCCGCTCGAAGGCGACGGCCCGCTGTCCCGGACACAGCTCCTCGGCCGCGGTGGCGGCGAGCTCCAGCGCGAACGTGCCGGGCAGGGTCGGCCGGTCGTCGACCAGGTGGTGCGCCAGGTAGGGGTCGTGCTCGAGATCGAGCAGGCAGTCGAAGGAGCGGACGGTGCTGTCGAAGGTCCGGTTCGACGCGCGGACCGACCGGCGGGGCGGCGTGGGTGACCGCGTCGGCCATGGCGGCGCGCAGCCCCGGGAACCGGTTCTCCAGCATCGCCTGCTCGGCCGCACCCAGATGGACGGTGACCCGGTCGCGGCGGGGCCGGTCGAGCTCGGCCAGGAACAGCGCGATCCCCTCGGCGGTGCCGATGCCCCCGGAGAAGCCCGACCGGTGCAGGAAGCCCCGGGTGACCGGGTCGGCGGCCAGACCGATGGTGTCCCAGAGCGTCCACCCCAGGGTGAACTCGTCGCAGCCGTCGTCCCGGCCCGCGGCCGCCGCGGCGGCGAGCAGGTCGTTGCCCGCGGTGTAGTCGATCTCGCCGGGCTGGCCGGTGAATCCGAGGATCGACCCGAAGTTGCACCAGGCCACCGGCGGCCGGCCGGCGAAGGCTCGGCGCAGGTGCGCGTAGCCCAGCACCTTGACGTCGCGGACGGCGCGGAAGTCGGCCAGCCGCTTGCGGTCCAGCGCGGCCGAGCGGTTGATCCCGGCACCCAGCACCACCAGGTCGACCCGGCCGCTCGCGGCGCTGATCTCGTCGACCGTCCGCTGCACCGCCGCCGCATCGGTCAGGTCGCAGACCCGGTAGTGCACCCGGTCCGGCCCGCACACCCGGCGCAGCTCGTCGATGGTCGCGCGCGCCTCCCGCGCCTGGACCGACCGGTCGTAGACCCGGTTCAGCTCGGCCATCGTGCGGCCGGTGCCGGCCGCGTGCGCCGCGGCGAGGAACTCCGCGCGGGACGGTCGCGGGTCGTCCGGACCCGGCCCGTCGATCCGGTTGGAACCCAGCACCCACACCGTCGGGGCCGCCCGGTGGGCGACGGCGGTCAGGACGGCGGCCGTCACTCCCCGGGACCCGCCGGCCGCGACGACGACCGACTCCCGGGTCAGCCGGATCGGGCCCGGGCCTCCGGCGTCCGCGGCCCGGGGCACCGGCAGCGGGATGTAGCGGCGGCCCGCATCGAGCACGGTCACCGGTAGCAGGCGGGGCCGGCGGGACTCGTCGGCCAGTTCCGCCATCCCGTCGGCCGCCGAGGTCGTCGTGGTGAGCAGGGCGATCACGTCCAGCTCGGGCCGCTCCACCCGGAGCGTCCGGAGCATGCCGGTGAACATCCCGGTGGTGGCCCGCGGCCGGGCGTCGCGGACCGCGTCGAGCGCGAGCAGGCAGCAGGATCCGGCGGCCGGGTCGCCGGTCAGCGCCCGGACGGCCAGGAAGGTCAGGTCGGCCAGGGCCACCGCGGCCGGGAACCCCGGCCCGGTCGGCTCCCGGTCCGCCCCCAGGGTGAGGATCACCCGCAGGTGGCGCAGCGGCCGGCCGAACGCGGCAACGGCGTCGGTGACGCAGGTCTCGGTCAGCGGGCCGGACAGCGACACCACCTCGGCTCCCGCGTCGGACCCGGCGGCCGGGGCGCGGTGCGGTTCCGGGCCGCCCGGGCCGGTGTCCGATCGGCCGTCCGTTCCGGCGTCCGCGCGGAGCGACAGCACCAGGCAGGACGGGTCGACCGGGGGCAGCTCGTCGGGCCGGTCGGTGACGATCAGGCAGTGCGGCGGGAGGGCGGGCAGGGCGCTGCGGACGTTCTCCGCCTCCCACCGCCGGTACTGCACGGCGAACGGCTCGACCGTGGGCGCCGGGACGAGCGGGTCGTCCGGCCCGGGACCGGCCACCGGGACGGCCGGTTCGACGGCCGGGGCGGGTTCGACGGCCGGCGCCGATCCGGGGTGTCCGGCCGGGGGATCCGGGGCCGTGGTGTGCGGCGCCGGACGGGCGGCGGCGACCGGCCGGATGCGGATCGCCGACCGGGCCCCGGTGATCGGATCGGCACAGCTCACGACCGCGTCCGCGGACCGGTCGAGCGCGGCCAGCAGCTCCAGGGTGCCCTGGGCACCCAGGTAGTGCCGGCCCTCCAGGTCGGCCGGCCCTGACGCCGGCCCTGAACCCGGCCCGGTGGCCGACCCCGGGACGCCCGCCGAGTCCCGGGCGCGGCAGACGTCGAGCTCGGCCAGCACCGGCAGGCCCTGCGCCTCGGCGAGGCTGCGCCGGGTCAGCACCAGCAGCGCGGCCCCCTCGGCCGGCTCCGCGCCGCCCGGCAGCCCGCCGAGCAGGTGGCGCAGCTCCGGCAGGCTGTTGCCGTTGACCCCCAGCACGAGGCCGACATCCCACCCGCCGTCGCGGATCCGGTCGATGGCCAGGCCGGTCGCGGCCAGGCCCGAGCCGAACCCGGTGTCCACGGTGAGGTTCGACCCGGTGTATCCGAAGTAGTTGGTGATCCGGGCCGGGATGATGTTGGGCATGATCCCGGGGGTGGCGTCCTCGTTGGTCTCCGGGACCAGGGCGCGGACATCGGCGGCGAACGCGGCCAGGCCCGGGCGCAGGTCGGCCAGGTCGGCGTCACGGTCGATGTGATCGGTCAGGTACCGCAGGTAGCTGCGCAGGGCGTAGCCGATGGCGTTGCGGGTCGGGCCGAGATGCCCGGCGACCACGCCGGTCCCGGCGCGGTGCCGGTCCAGCAGCTGGGCTACGGCCGGGTCCAGGTCCAGCACGCACTGCATCGCCAGCACCTGGCCGCGGTCGATCGTGGTCAGCGTGGTGGAGGGGATCCGGAAGGTGCCCACCGGCGGCAGCGGGAACTGCTCGCCGAAGGACGCGTCCGGCGCGGCCGCCCGGTCGCCGGACAGCCAGCGGCGCACCGTGTCCCGGTCCGGCCCACCGGGCAGCCGGGCGCTCCAGCCGACCAGCACGACCGGATCGTCCGCGACCGTCGGGGCCGGGGTCACCGCGTACCGGGCCGCCGGGTCGTACTCGCGGACGACGGCGTGCGCGTTGGTGCCGCCGAAGCCGAAGCCGGACACGGCGGCCGTCCGGGGGCGGCCGGGCCGGTCGGGCCACGGCTGGTCGGCGGTCGGGATGCGCAGCGGCGACGACCCGAGGTCCCAGGCCGCCGGGGCGGCGGTGAACCGGCGCTGGCCGGGGATGAGCCGGTGCTGCAGCGCGGTGAGGACGTGGACGATCGAGACGATTCCGGCCACCCACCCCGTGTGCCCGACGATCGACTTGTTCGACGTGACCCACAGCCCCGGGCTGTCCGCCAGGGCGGTCCGCAGGGTCTGCACCTCGACCTGGTCGCCGGCCCGGGTGCCGGTGCCGTGGGCGACCACCCAGTCGAGGTCGGTCGCGTCGACCCCGGCGGCGGTCCAGGCCCGCTCGATGGCGACCTGCTGCCCCTTGGTGTTCGGTGCGTAGATCGCCTTGCCGCGGCCGTCGGCGGACGTGCCGACGCCGGTGAGCAGCCCCAGGATGCGATCGTTGTCGGCCCGGGCGCGGTCCAGCGTCTTGAGCACGATCACCGCGGCGCCGTCCGAGAACAGCACCCCGTCGGCGTCGGCGTCGAACGACCGGACGTCGTTGCTCGCGGACAGCCCGTGCAGCCCGGCGAACAGCGTCGAGTGGCGCGGCCCGACGGCGAACGCGGCCCCGGCGACGGCGACGTCGCAGGCGCCCGTGCGCAGCGCCTGCACCGCCGTCTCGACCGCGAACAGCGAGGAGCTGCAGGCGGTGTCGAGCATCAACAGCTCGGTGTCGGCGGGCAGCAGGCCCGCCGCCGCGGCCGCGCCCACGGCGTGCGGCAGGCTGTGCGCCGGGTCGTCGTTCAGGTGTGGCAGCAGCCGCCGCAGGTGGGGCAGGGCCGCGCCCGCGGCCGGGTCGGCCGGGTCGGCCGGGTCCGCCAGCCGCTGCCGGACCCCGGCCCAGACCATCGCCTCCTCCAGATGCTGGCTGCCGTCCGCCGTGTACCCCACGGCGAACAGATGCCGGTCGGCCTCGGTGTGATGCACGCCGGTCAGCGCCTGCTGCAGGCTCCGGCGCAACCAGGTCGTGGTGTAGTCCTGCGCCGGCCGCTCCGGCTGCCCGTCGTGGATGAAGCCAAGGGTGCGGGAGTAGGTGCTGTCGGGCACGCCGCTGCCCGCCGGCGCCCAGAAGCTCTCGATGTCCCAGCGCTCCCCGGGCTCGCTGAAGACCGGCCGGTCGCCGAGCAGCAGCCGGAAGAACGCCTCCGGGTCGGCCGGGTCGACCAACCGCTGCCGGACGCCGGCCCAGACCATCGCCTCCTCCAGATGCTGGCTTCCGTCGGC
>NZ_JBMDXT010000241.1:0-3110 GCF_048594475.1 Nakamurella sp.
GACCATGCCGGAGTGGCTCGCCGCGGCCACCGGGCTCGACGCCCTCACCCACGGCATCGAGTCCTTCGTGTCGCTGGCCCACAACCCGCTCGCCGACGGTCATGCGCTGTCCGCGGTGCGGTTGGTCAGCCACTACCTGCCGGCCACCATCCAGCGGCCGGAGGACCTGGACGCCCGCACCCAGATGGCCCAGGCCAGCCTGGAAGCGGGCCTGGCGTTCACCAATGCGATCCTCGGTGCGACCCACGCGATGAGCCATCAGGTCGGCGGCCTGCTCGACCTGCCGCACGGCGTCATCAACGGGATCCTGCTGCCGCACGTCATCCGGTACAACGCGCAGGCCATCCCGGCCCGCTTCCGCGACCTGGCCGTCGCCGTCGGCCTGCCGGTCGCCGGCGCCCCGGCCGACGAGGTCGCCGAGCACCTGTCGGAATACGTGCGCCGGTTGGGCAATGAGGTCGGGGTGCCGCGCGGGCTGCGCGACATCGGGGTCAGCGACGACGACATCCCGCGGCTGGCCCGGTCGACCATGCAGGACGCCTGCCTGTCCACCAACCCTCGCAGCGCGGAAGCGGTCGACATCGAGGGGCTGCTCCGTGCGGCCATGTGAGGGCGGCCGGCAATGACGTCCGGGCAGCCGTCCGGGCAGCCCGGCGCCGAACCGCCCGACCTGGCCTTGTTGACCGGTGTCCGCTCCGGAAAGCGTTCGTACTACCGGGAGTTCATCCGGACGGACGAGCGCATGCAGCGGACCGTGCGGGCCCTGGACTCGATCTCCCGGGCGCTGGTCCGCACCGGCGAAGGCCCGCGCTCGCTGCTCGAGGAGGTCGCCCGCGCGGCCGGCGACCACCTGTCCGCGCCGTGGGTGATGCTGGCCCTGTGCGACGGCAGCCTGCTCCGGGCGCGGCCGCGGTTCGTCGCGGTGGACGGCGCCGGACGGGCCCTGGACCGGCCGGACGGCATGCCGGTGCTCGCCGACGAGCTCGCCCGGATCCGCTCCGGGGAGGTGCCGCCGGCCGGCCCGGGCGATCCGCTGGTCCGGGTGCCGATGACGTTGGAGGGCCAGCTGGTGGGCGGCCTGGTCGCCGTCCACGACCTGCCGGCCGCGCCCGAACCGGGCGACATCTCCGTGCTCCGGGTGCTGGCCAACCAGGCGGCTGTCGCCCTGCACACCTCCGAGCAGTACCAGGCCGGCCTGGAACTGCACCAGCGCGCCCAGCGGCTCTACGACGAGGCCACCGAGCAGAACCGCAATCTCACCGAACGCACGCGCGAGCTGCGGGCGACCGAGCAGCGCCTGCTCGCGGCCCGGCAGCGGGAACTGCTGGACGCCGAACGCCACCGGATCGCCCGCGAGCTGCACGACAGCGTCAGCCAGTACGTGCTCAGCGCCGGCATGGCGGTGGAGATGGCGCGCGGGGACGCGGCCGCCATCGGGCCGGCCGCGCGGGCGCTGGCGGCCCAGCTCGACCGGGCCAAGGACCTGACGCAGCAGGCGATCCAGCAGCTGCGGGAGGCGATCTACGCGCTGCACCACGCGGCCAGCGGGGAGGACCCGGCGTCGTTGCCCGAGCTGCTGTCCGAGCTGGCCGGCCAGTACCGGCCGCGGCTGCCGGTGCAGGTGCGGGTGGAGGGCGGCCCGCAGACGCCGCTGGGCCCGCGCCCGGACCACGAGCTGGTCCGGATCGCCGGGGAGGCGCTGTTCAACGTGGCCAACCACGCCGGGGCCACCCGGGCGGTGATCCGGCTGCGCTACCGGCCCGATCAGCTGATGCTGGCCGTGGCCGACGACGGCACGGGCGATCCGGTGACCCTGAGCCGGCTGCTGCGCATCGAACGCAACGCGGTGACCGACGGCCGGCACCGGGGGCTGGCCAACATGGCCGTCCGGGCCGAGAAGGTCGGCGGCACCCTCGCGTTCCGCCGGGCCCGGCTGGGCGGCGTCCGGATCGAGGTGCGGATCCCGCTGCCCGTCCGGATGGAGCCGGCGTACCCCCACCTGGCCATCAAGCCGATCGTGGAGACGTCATGAGCGAGGCCGGCCGCGCGCATCATCGACACCGCGGCGGCGTCCGCCGCCGGGGCGGGAGCCCGCGACCGCCCCGGGAAGGACGGCGCCATGAGCGAGGCCGGCCGAGCGAATCATCCACACCGCGGCGGCGTCCGCCGCCGGGGCGGGGAGCCCGCGACCGCCCCGGGAAGGACGGCGCCATGAGCAAGGCCGGCCGAGCGAATCATCCACACCGCGGCGGCGTCCTCCGCCGGGGCGGGGAGCCCGCGACCGCCCCGGGAAGGACGGCGCCATGACTGACACTGTCGAGGCCGGCCCGGCCTCGATCGACATCGTGCTGATCGACGACCACGCGATCGTCCGGCACGGCCTGCGGTCGATCCTGGAGCGGGAACCGGACTTCCGGGTGGTCGGCGAGGCCGCGACCTTCGAGTCGGGCCGGGCCGTGGTCGACCAGGTCCGGCCGGCGATCGTGGTGTTGGATCTGAAGCTGTCCACCGGTTCGGACACCGAGGGCCTGGACCTGTGTGCGGCCCTGGTGGCCGCCCATCCCGAACTCGGAGTGCTGGTGCTGACCACGTTCATCGACGATCACCTGGTGCTCGCGGCGATCCACAACGGCGCCCGCGGGTACGTGGTCAAGGACGTCGACACCTCGGCCCTGATCCGGGCCATCCGCGACATCAGCCGGGGCGGCAGCGCTTTCGACGCCCGGAGCGCGGCCGCGATGGTCCGCGGGATCCACGCGACACCGGCCGAGTCCGACAACAAGCTGACCAGCCGGGAGCAGGAGGTGCTGGAACTGCTGTCCCGCGGCATGTCGAACGTGGAGATCGGCAAGAAGCTGTTCATCTCCGACACCACGGTGAAGTTCCACGTCGGGAACATCCTGCGCAAGCTCGGCGTCTCCCGCCGGGCCGAGGCCGTCCACCTCGCCGGCAAGATGGGCCTGATCTGACCCGGCGGCGCCGGGCGCCGTGGCTGCGCTGATCGAAGGACCGCCGAAGCGGACGATTCGGACGCAAATTCGGGTCTTTGATCAGCGCAGCGAGGGGACCACCGCCACCGCCACCGCCACCGCCACCGCCACCGCCACCGC
>NZ_JBMDXT010000242.1:0-8364 GCF_048594475.1 Nakamurella sp.
CCGGCCCGGTCCTCGCGCCGGTCGCCGGCCCAGTCGCCGGCCCGGGCGCCGCGCCGCCGACCGGACCGGCCCCCGGATCGGCGGGTCCGTCACCCGCCCCGGCCGGGGCCTCGAGCGTCGCGCCGAGCGCCGCGGCCAGCCGCATCGTCCGCTCACGCAACCGGTCCGGGTCCGCGTGCAGGGCGACGGTGACGGGTGGCGGGCCGCCGGCGACGGTCGCCTCCAGGGCGGCCAGGGTCAGCTTGTCGGCCCGGAAGGCCCGGGCCAGCGGGTGCCGGGCCAGGCGGGCCACCGCGTCGGCGCGGCCCAGCACGATCCCGGCCTGCGGGCCGCCGAGCAGCTTGTCCCCGCTGGCCGTCACCACGTCCGCGCCGGCCACCAGCGCGCTCGTCGCGTCGGGTTCGCCGGGCAGCCGCGGATCGGCCGCGAGCAGGCCGCTGCCGATGTCGACCACCAGCGGCACGCCCCGTTCCCGGGCCAGTTCGCGCAGCTCGGCGACGTCGACCGCGGCGGTGAACCCCTCGACCCGGAAATTGCTGGGGTGCACCTTGAGCAGGCACCCGGTGTCCGGGCCGACGGCGTCGGCGTAGTCCCCCAGGTGGGTGCGGTTGGTGGTGCCGACCTCACGGAGCCGGGCGCCGGTGGACTCGATGAGGTCGGGCAGCCGGAACCCGGCGCCGATCTCGATCAGCTCGCCCCGGCTGACGACCACCTCGCGGCCCGCGGCGAGCGCGGTGGTGGCCAGCACGAGGGCCGCCGCGCCGTTGTTCACCACCAGCGCCTCCTCCGCAGCCGGGCAGGCGGCGAGCAGGGCCCCACGGGCGGCCGCCCCCCGGCGCGAGCGGGCGCCGGTGGCGAGGTCCAGCTCGACGTCGACGTAGCCGGCCGCCCGGCCCACCGCCGCCCGCGCGGCGGCCGACAGCGGGGCCCGGCCGAGATTGGTGTGCACCACGACCCCGGTCGCGTTGAGCACCGGGGTCAGGCCGGTCGGAACGTGCCCGGCCACCGCGGCCAGCAGGGCGGGCTCGACCTCGGCCGGCCCGATCTCGCCCCGCCGGGCCCGGTCCTGCAGGGCCCGGACCAGGCCGCGGACCGTACGGTCGCCCAGCCGCGGGCGGGCGGCGGCCACCGCGGGCAGCGCCAGCAGGCGATCCGTGCGGGGGATCAGCCGCCGCGGGTCGGTGGGGGTCACGCCCTGCATTGTTCCCATCCGCGATCCGGGGTGGCGCGGCCGGCCGGTGGCGGAGGCGGACGGGAATCGAACCCGCCAGGCCGAGATGCTCGACCTCACCGGTGTTGAAGACCGAGGGGACCACCAGGAACCCACACGCCTCCGCGACGACGCCGACGCGGCCCGCCCGGCCACCGTACCCTCGCTGCCGTGACCGCCACCACGTCGTCCGAGTCCCGCCGGTTGACCGGCTACGCCCACGGTGGCGGCTGCGCCTGCAAGATCCCGCCGGGTGAGCTGGAGGACGCGGTCCGCGGGCTGGTCGGCCAGTCGGGCGACGACGTGCTGGTCGGTCTGGACAGCGGGGACGACGCCGCCGTCGTCCGGCTGCGCGACGACCTGGCGGTCGTCTCCACCGCCGACTTCTTCACCCCCGTCGTGGACGACGCCTACGACTGGGGCCGGATCGCCGCGGCCAACGCCCTGTCCGACGTCTACGCGATGGGTGGCACCCCCGTCGTCGCGATCAACCTCGTCGGCTGGCCCCGGGGCGTGCTGCCCATGGAGCTGATGACCGAGGTGCTGCGCGGCGGGGTCGACGTGGCCGCCGGCGTCGGCTGCCCGGTGATCGGCGGCCACACCATCGACGACCCCGAACCCAAGTTCGGCATGGCCGTCACCGGCGTCGTCGACCCGCGGCACCTGCTGCGCAACGACGCGGCGGTCGCCGGGCTGCCGCTGACCCTGACCAAACCGCTGGGCCTGGGCCTGCTCAACAACCGGCACAAGCAAACCGGTGAGGTCTTTCCCGAGGCCGTCGACCTGATGACCCGGCTCAACCGCGACGCGTCGGTGGCCGCGGTCGCGGCGGGCCTGACGGCGGCCACCGACGTCACCGGCTTCGGCCTGCTCGGCCACCTGCACAAGATGTGCCGGGCGTCGGGAGTCGGTGCGGTGATCGACCGGGCCGCGGTGCCGGTGCTCGACGCCGCCCGGGTCGCCCTGCGGGACGGCTTCGTACCGGGGGGTTCCCGGCGGAACCTGGACTGGGTCCGGCCGCACCTGACCGCCGGCCCCGGCGTCACCGAGGACGACCTGATCGTCCTGGCCGACGCGCAGACCTCCGGCGGGCTGCTGGTGGTCGGCGAGGTGCCCGGGTACCCGGTCATCGGGCACACCGTCGCCGGCGCCGGCATCCGGGTGCGCTGACCCGCCCGGCGACGGAGCGGGTTTCGATCGCCGCGGGCCCGGCAACTGACCCTTGGCGCGATCGGCGCAACCGATCATCACCGCCAGGAACGGGAGGCCGCGTGCCCGACGCCAGCACCCGTCGCCCGGTCGCGGTCGTCATCGGCGCGTCCAGCGGGATCGGGCGCTGCACGGCCCGGCTCCTCGGTCACCGGGGCTGGGACGTGGTGCTGGCCTCGCGCTCCGGTCCGGTGCTGCAGGAGGTCGCGCGGGAGTGCACCGCCCGCGGAGCCCGGGCCCTGGTGGTGCCGGTCGACGTGAGCGACCGGCTGGCCGTGGAGGACCTGTTCGCCCGGGCGGTCGACGAGTTCGGCGCCGTGGCCGCGGTCGTGCACACGGCCGGAGCCGTGGCCTACGGCCGGTTCGAGGACATCCCGCCCGAGGTCTTCGACCGGGCGGTGACCACCAACGTGGTCGGCACCGCGAACGTCGCCCGTTCGGCCCTGCGGCTCTTCCGCGGGCAGGGCGGCGGATCGCTGGTGATCACCGGATCGCTGCTGGGCAAGATCGCCGTGCCGTCGATGAGCCCGTACGTCACCGGCAAGTGGGCCGTCCACGCGCTGACCCGGATGATCCAGCTCGAATCCCGGGCGCTGGACGGTGTGCACGTCACCCTCGTCTCCCCGGGCAGCGTGAACACCCCGGCCTACAGCCAGGCCGCCAACTACACCCGCCGGGAGGGCCGCCCGCCGCCCCCGGTCGACCCGCCCGAGAAGGTCGCGCGGGCCATCGTCCGCAGCCTCGACCGGCCGCGCCGGGAACGGTCCGTCGGCCTGGCCAACCACGTGGTGGTGCTGGGGTTCCGGCTGCTGCCCGCCGTCTACGACGCCGCGGTCGGACCGCTGATGAGCGTCTTCGGCCTGTCCCGGCGCCCGACGCCCGACCATCCCGGCACCGTGCTCGCGGCCCGCCCGGCCGGCGAGGCCGCACGAGGCTGGTGGGACCGGTGGGGCCGCCGGACGGTGCCCACCACGGCGGTGTCGCCGGCGGCCGGTGCCACCGCATCGCGGCCGGGCGCCGGGCGGCGCCGGCCATGACACCCCCGACGGTGGACGCCGTGGTGATCGGCGGCGGCCCGAACGGGTTGGTCGCGGCGAACGCGCTGGCCGACGCCGGGTGGGACGTGCTGCTGCTGGAGGCAAATGACGAGGTCGGTGGGGCGGTGGCCACCGCCGAGGTGACCGCGCCGGGCTTCCGCACGGACATGTACAGCGCGTTCTACCCGCTGGCCGCGGCGGCCCGGGTGATCGGCGACCTCGATCTGGCCGCCCACGGGTTGACCTGGGTGCAGGCCCCCAAGGTGCTCGCGCACGCGCTGCCCGACGGCCGCGCCGCCGTGCTGGACCGCGACCCGGACCGCACCGCCGCCGGGCTCGAGGAGTTCGGGGCCGGGGACGGGCAGGCCTGGCTGGACCTGTTGGAACACTGGCGCCGGGTCCGGGATCCGTTGCTGGACGCCCTGTTCACGCCCATCCCGCCGCTTCGCGCGGCGGCCCGGCTGCTCGGTCGCCTCGGCGCCGGTGGCCTGCTCGACCTTACCCGGCTCGCCCTGCTGCCGGTGCGACGGCTGGGCCAGGAGACGTTCACCGGCGAGGGCGGACCGCTGTTGCTGACCGGCAACGCGCTGCACGCCGACGTGCCGCCCGACGCCGCCGGGAGCGGCATCTTCGGCTGGCTGCTGGCCATGCTCGGCCAGGACGTCGGCTTCCCCGTGCCGCGGGGCGGGGCGGGGGAGCTGGCGCTGGCCCTGCGCCGCCGGTTCGAGGCCGCCGGTGGGCAGGTGCGTACCGGGACCCGGGTGACGTCCGTGCTCGTCGCCGGCGGCCGGGCCCTGGGGGTGCGCACCGCCGGCGGGGAGACGGTGCGGGCGCGGCGGGCGGTGGTGGCCGACGTGGTCGCTCCCGTGCTCTACCGGGACCTGGTCGGCCTGCCGCACCTGCCCGCCGCGATGGGCCCGGCCCTGGCCCGGTTCCAGTGGGACAACCCGACGCTGAAGGTCAACTGGGCGCTGCGCGCACCGGTGCCCTGGCGCGCGGCCGGGCCGGTCGGCGCCGGCACCGTCCATCTGGGCACCGATCTCGACGGCTTCGTCGACGTCGCGGCCGATCTGTCGGTCGGCCGGCCGCCGCGGAACCCGTTCCTGCTGTTCGGCCAGATGACGACGGCCGACCCGACCCGCTCACCGGCGGGCACCGAGTCGGCCTGGGCCTACACCCATGTGCCCGCCTCGATGGTCGGGGACCGGGCCGCGCTCGACCGGCACGTCCGCCGTGTCGAGGAACAGGTGGAGCAGGTGGCGCCGGGCTTCGGCGCCCGGGTCATCGAGCGGTTCGTGCAGCACCCGGCCGATCTGCAGGCCGGCAACGCGAACCTGGTCGACGGCGCGATCAACGGGGGCACGTCGTACCCGCACCAGCAGCTGGTCTTCCGGCCCGTGCCCGGCCTCGGTCGGCCCGAGACCCCGCTCGCCGGGCTGTTCCTGGCCTCGGCCTCGGCCCATCCGGGCGGCGGGGTGCACGGTGCCTGCGGCTGGAACGCGGCGGCCGCCGCGCTGCACGCGCAGGGTCCGTGGCGGGCGGTGCGGGGTCGGCTGACCCGCACCGCCTGGGCCCGGCTGCTCCCGTCCTGACCGGTGCCCGACGCCCGATCAGGGTGTGAGCACGACCTTGATGCAGTCGTCCGCCTTCTCCTGGAAGGTCTTGTACCCGGCGGGGGCCTCGGCCATGGGCAGCCGGTGGGTGGTCAGGTCGAGCACTCCCAGCGGGTCGGTCGGGTCTTCGACGAACGGCAGCAGGTCGTCGATCCAGCGGCGGACGTTGCACTGGCCCATCCGCAGCTGCACCTGCTTGTCGAACAGCTGCATCATCGGCATCGGGTCGGCCTGGCCGCCGTAGACGCCGCTGATCGAGACGGTGCCGCCGCGGCGGACCGCGCCGATGGCATCGTGGAGGGCGGTGAGCCGGTCCACCCCGGCGGTCTCGATCAGCTTCTGTGCGACCCGGTCCGGCAGCAGGCCGGCCGCCGTCTGGGCGATCTTCCCGGCCGTCGCGCCGGCCCCGCCGTGCGCCTCCATGCCGACGGCGTCGATCACCCCGTGGGCGCCGGACCCGGCGGTCAGGTCGATCAGGGCGGCGGGCACGTCGTCGAAGCGATCCGGGTCGATCGTCTCGACCCCGTGCCGGGCCGCCATCGCCCGGCGCTCGGGCACCGGGTCCACCCCGATCACCCGGTGACCGAGCCGGACCCCGATGCGGGCGGCGAACTGGCCGACCGGGCCGAGGCCGAAGACGGCGAGCGTGCCACCCTCGGGCACCGCCGCGTACTGCACGGCCTGCCAGGCGGTGGGCAGGATGTCGGACAGGAACAGGTACCGCTCGTCCGGGCCGTCCGGGCTCACCTTGATCGGTCCGTAGTGGGCCTGCGGCACCCGCAGGTACTCGGCCTGGCCGCCGGGCACCGAACCGTAGAGCGAGGTGTAGCCGAAAAGGGCCGCGCCGGTGCCCTTCTCCCGCACCTGGGTGGTCTCGCACTGGGACTGCAGGCCCTCGGCGCACATCGTGCACCGGCCGCAGGAGATGTTGAACGGGACGACGACGCGATCACCCGGCGCGATGTGGGTGACCGCGCTGCCCACCTCCTCCACGATGCCCATCGGCTCGTGCCCGAGGATGTCGCCGGTGGTCAGGTACGGGCCCAGCACCTCGTACAGGTGCAGGTCGGAGCCGCAGATCGCGGTCGAGGTGATCCGGACGATCGCGTCGGTGGCCTCCTGGACGACCGGGTCCGGGACCTCGTCCACCCGGACGTCGCGCTTGCCGTGCCACGTCAGTGCCTTCATGTCGGGACCCTCCGTCAGATCGCACGAGCCCGCCGGACCCCGGGGATCGACACGCCGGCGTCGGGCCGGCCGGGACGGCAGCACTCCATGTCCCGGAACTCAGTACCCGACGGCCGATCCCGGAAACCCGTTCCGGGTCAAGGGCTCAGCCGGCGGTGGTGATCGAGTCGTCGGTGATGCCGGCGGCGCGGCGCGCGGCCAGCCGCCGCTTCTGCGGCTCGATGGTGTACTTCGGGTCCTTGGCCGAGTGGATGCCGGCCTCGAAGATGCCGAACCGGGTGAGCGCCGACGCCGCCAGCAACGTCACCCCGGACGCGACCGCGACGGCCCGGTTCCGGCCGGCCAGCAGGGCACCGAGACCGCCGGCCACGGTGAGGATCTCACTGATCTTGAGCATCTTTCCGGCCGACCCGTGGTGCAGCGTCTCGGCGACCGTCGGGTCCATGTTCCGGTGCAGCGCCTTGGTCGCGACGGTCTCCACCGCGGCCCCGAGCACGGCCAGGGTCCGCGCCGGCCCGGCCTCGGCGACCGGGGTGGTGATCATCGCCAGGCCGCCGGAGGCCAGCGTCGCCGAGCTGACGAACACGAACGGCAGCTCGTCCTTCGCGGCGTTCCACGTGGGATTGGCGGTGTCGGCCAGCAGCACGGCGGTGTAGGCGGCCAGTGGCGGTCCGAAGGCCGCCGCCCACAGCCCGGCCCCGACGTCGACGGCGGGGATCAGCCGGCGCAGCGGACCCAGCGGGAACCGGGAGCCGGTCAGCCGGTCGACCTCGATCGCCGCGGTGACGCCCGCCCCGGCGCTGTAGAGCGCCAGGATCCACGAGCCGATGCTCATCGGCGAGGTCACCTTGACCGTCCGCAGCATGTTCAGGAAGCGCTCGGGCCGGCCCAGATCCTTGACCAGGGCGATGCTGCCGAGGCCGATCGCCGTGATCGCGCCGAGCCGGGCGTTGCGCCGCAGCGTCGGCCGCCGGGTGAACTGGGCCCCGGCCGCGATGAGCCCGGAACCGCCCGCCACCCCGCCGAGGAACAGGTACGCCGGGATCTCGTGCCCCCACGGCGGCGGCTTGACCACGTTGCGGCCGTAATAGGAGTCGAACGCCGCGACGTCCACGTCCGGCACCATCGGCATCTCGCGCGAGCCGTCGCCACCGCCCGGCCGGCCCCCTCCGACCTGGTCGCCGGCCTTGCGCCGTCGGCGCCGCCCGCCGAATGCGGGCGGCCGGAAGCTGTCGAAGTCCGAGGTCGTCATGGGGTCGTCACCCTCTCACCGCGACCGCCGGCCGAACACGAACGATCCGATGACGGCGGCGATCATGCCCAGGCCGGCGATCCCGGCCCGGTTGAACATCCGGGGCAGGTCGGCGGTGGGCACCCGGGGGTCCGGGGGCAGCCCGTACACCTCGGGCTCGTCCAGCAGCAGGAACACCGAGCCGGTGCCGCCGACGCCGTCCTTGGGGTTGGCGCCGTACAGCCGGGCCTCGGTCATGCCCTGCTCGTGCAGGTCGGCCACCCGCTGCCTGGCCTGCGCGACCAGCTCGTAATGGTCGCCGTACTTGATCGACGTGGTCGGGCAGGTCTGCGCGCACGCCGGGGTCTGGCCGTCCTTGATCCGGTCGTAGCACAGGGTGCACTTCTGGGCGACGCCCTCGTTGCGCACGTGCGGCGAATCCGACCGCGCCCCGGTGGCGAACGTGCCGTCCGACCGCCGCTCGATGACGCCGAACGGGCAGCCGGCCACGCAGGTGCCGCAGCCGTTGCACACGTCGTCCTGCACCACGACCGTGCCGAACTCGGTGCGGAACAGCGCGCCGGTCGGGCACACGTCCAGGCAGCCGGCGTGCGTGCAGTGCTTGCAGACGTCCGAGGACATCAGCCAGCGGAACTCGTCGGTGTCGGGGGGTGTGGTGTCCACCGGGGCCGGGGTGGACGAGGACCGCACGCCGGGCATGCCCAGCCCGACCAGCGCCCGTCCGGACTCCCGGGCCTGCGCGATCCGGTCGCCGGTCTGCTCGATGAACGCCACGTGCCGCCAGGTGCTCGCACCGAGCGAGCCGGTGTTGTCGTACGACGAGCCGAGGATCTGCAGGTCGCCGTCCCGCGGGTT
>NZ_JBMDXT010000243.1:0-16104 GCF_048594475.1 Nakamurella sp.
TCCCGACACCACCCATCGTGTCGCCGAACCCCTTGGCGAACGCCGTCACCGACGCGGTCAACCCCAACCCGGCCGCGATCCCGACCGAGATCGCCCCGATCATCAACGCCAGGAACGCATGCAACTTGGCATAGGTGATCAACAGCACGATCACCGCGATCCCACCCAACGCCGCCACGATCAACTGGGTGTTCGACCCCGTCGGCACCACCGGATCAGGCGCAGCCACCAACAACGGCACAGACATCGGGCCTCCGGAAATCGTCATCGGTCACGGTCGCGCGGTCGTCGCACGACCTCATCAGAGTGAGTCGATCGTGTCAGATACGGACGACGATTACAAGAGTGAGCCGTGAAAAAGCATATGAATAGATCCACGCGCGGGGTCTGATGATCCTCAACCGGGGTGGACCGGCATACTGATCACATGCTCGATGGCCCGGGGGAACCGAAACAGTTGCACGACTCGGTCGTTCAACGGTGGGGATGGGACATCGTGTCCGGGGCGCTGCCCCCGGGCAGTCGCATCGTGGCCGACGAAGCGGCCGAGCAGCTCGGCGTGTCCCGGACGGTCGTCCGGGAGGCCGTCCGGGTCCTCGAGTCGATGGGGCTGATCACCGTCCGCCGGCGGGTCGGCATCACCGTCCTGCCTCCCGACCGTTGGAATCCGTTCGACCCCAACATCATTCGCTGGCGACTGGCCAGCCGCGACCGGCTCGACCACCTGCAGTACCTGTCCGAGCTGCGGTCGGCGGTCGAACCGCTGGCCGCCCGGCTGGCCGCGACCCGGGCTACTCCGGCCCAGTGTGGGGCGCTGACCGCCGCGGTGATCGGGATGTCGGCGACGGCCAAGGCCGCCGACCACGCGGAGTACCTGGGCCACGACATCGACTTCCACCGCACCCTGCTGCTGGCCTCCGGCAATCCGATGCTGGCCGGCCTGGCCGAGGTGGTCGCCGAGGTGCTGGCCGGGCGCACCCGTCACGCGCTCATGCCGCACGTCGCCGAGCCCGAAGCGGTTCGCCTGCACGGCGTGGTCGCCTCGAGCATCCAGGCCGGCGACCCGGCCGGCGCCGAGGAGGCGATGCGGGCGATCGTGGTGGAGACGGCCACCGCGATCCGGGAGATCCATCAGGGGGGCGACGCCGCCCACGTCGCCCTGCCCGGCCCGCTGCCCTCCCTGCTCGCCCGCGGCTGAGGCGCTCGGAGCCCGGCGCCGATCCCGGCCGCCCCGCCCGCCTTCGGCATGATCAACGGCCGAAGGGGTGGCGCAGGGCGGGTCAGCCGTCGTCGGAGCCGCGGCCCGAGCCGGAACCTGACCCCGAACCCCCGCTGCCGCCCGAACCGGAGCCGCCCCGGCCGGACCCCGACCCGGAATCGTCGGATCCGGTACGGCCGCCGGACCCCGAACCGGTCCCCGAGCCCGATCCGCCGGAGTCGTCTCCCGTCGCGGTCGGTCCCGCAGACCCGCCGTCGTGGTCGTCCGTCGTCGCGGCCGCGCCACCCGGCGCGTCCGAAGAGGGCGCGCGGTCGGCGTCGGCCGGTGTCCCTGAACCATCGTCGGTGGTGTCCGGCCGGTCCCCGCCGTGGTCGTCGACCGCCGGCGTGGGGGAGCCGTCGCTGCTCGTCGACTCCACGGACGGGGTTGCACTGCTCGACGCAGCCGGCGAGAGCGACGACGTCGCCGCTCCAGCCGGGGACGGGTCGGCGGCGGGCGGGGTGAACCACAGCGGTGGCGGCGCCTCGGACGTACCCGCCGGTGACGAGGGGGCGGCCAGTGCGACGGTGCCGCCGAGCACGACCGCGGCGACGACGACACCGGCCGCGATCCCGCCGATCGCCCGCCACCGGCGGGTCGGCGGGGGCGGGGCGGCCGTCACCGCGAAGACGACCGGCCGGCCGCGCTCATCGAGTTCGTCCACCCGACCATGGTGACCGGCGACCGGGCCGGCGCACCATCGGACGCTGGTACTAGTACCCCCCCGGCCGGCCCGGACCCGCGGACGCGGACGGCCCGCGTCAGGACCGCCGGTTCCGTTCGACCCAGAGGGCGGCCTGCGTCCGGTCGGCGACCCCGATCCGCTGGTAGACGTTGGTCAGATGGGCCTTGACGGTCCGTTCGGTGATGCCCAGCCGGCGCGCGATCATCTTGTTGGCCAGGCCGTCGGCGACCATCTCGAGCACCTGTTCCTCGCGGGCGGTCAGCGGGCTCTCCCGCCGGGTGTCGACGTGGGCCCGGCGGCCGTCCAGCAACACCCGCGCGGCCTTCGGGTCCAGCGGTGACCCGCCGGTGCAGACCTCGCGGATCGCGGCCAGGATCGCCTCGGGCTCGCTGTGCTTGAGCAGGTAGCCGCGGGCCCCCGCCTCCAGGGCACCGTTGATCGACTGCTGGTCGCCCAGCGAGGTCAGCACGAGCACGTTGATCTCCGGTCGCGCGGCCAGGATCCGCGCGGTGGCGGCGACCCCGTCGATCCCGGGCATCGACAGGTCCATCAGGACGACGTCGGGTCCCAGGTCGGCGGCCAGGGCGATCGCCTCGGCGCCGTCGGCGGCGGTGCCGGCGACGTCCAGGTCGGCGGCCGTGCGGATCAGGTCGGCCAGCCCGCGGCGGACGATCGCGTGGTCGTCGACGACCAGCACCCGGATCACGCCGGCACCTGCACGTCGACCCGGGTGCCCTGACCGGGGGCCGACCGGACGACGAGCCGGCCACCGCTGTCCCGGACGAGGTCGCCGAGGGAGCGCAGCCCGACGTGCCCGGCGCGCTGCCGCTCGGGCAGCTCGGCCTCGTCGAAACCGCGACCGTCGTCGTCCACGACCAGGGTGGCCGACCCGGCCGCCCGCCGCACGGCCACGCTCACCTCGCGGGCGCGGCTGTGCGCCACCACGTTCCGCAGGATCTCCTGCGCCGCTCGGAACAGCACCGAGGAGGCCGGCAACGGCAGGCCGTCGGCCTCGTCGACATCCAGATCGACTCGCAGGCCGTCCCTTTCGAGCGCGCCGGCGAGTTCGACCAGTGCCGCGCCCAGTCCCTCGGTGGCCAGGTCGGGCGGGTAGATCTCGACCAGCAGCGACCGCATCTCGCCGGTCGTGCGCCGCAGCTGCGTCGCCGCCTCGGCCAGCAGCGCGCGGTCCCGCGCCGGGTCCGGGGTGCCGAGCCGGGCCGCATCCAGGGCGAAGGTCAGGCCGGCCAGATCCTGGACGACCCCGTCGTGCAGGTCGGCGGCGATCCGCCGGCGCTCGTCGTCGGAGGCGTCGATCGCCTGCCGGAGCAGCCGTTCGGCGTCCTGCTGCTGCCGCTGCACCCGCCGGGCCAGCGACCAGGCGAACGGGATCTGCACCAGTTCCAGCAGCAGCAGCGCGCCGAGCGCGGCCGGCGCGAACGTCTGCCATTGGGCCTGCCCGGCCTCGGCCACCGAGTCGTAGAGGAAGTAGGCCTCGAACAGCAACGGCCGGCCGTCCGGTCCGGCGATGCCCGTGTACACCTCCAGCAGGGCGCCGAAGCCGGCCTCGTACCGGTTCTCGGGCTTGGCCAGATCGCTGATCTCCGAGTTCGTGCCGCCCGTGGTCAGCGCCTGACGTTCCTCCTCGCCGAGGGGGAAAGTCTCACCGATCAACCGGCTCTCGTTGGAGTAGACGACGCGGCCGGTGGCGTCCCACAGCTTCACCCGGACCAGCGAACCCTGGACGACGTAGGCGTTCATCGCCGCGTTGAACTCCTCGAGGGCGGCCGGATCGCCGGCCAGCACCTCCGGGGTCAGCCGCGGTTCGACGATCCCCTTGGCGGTCAGCCAGGTGACCTGCCGGGCCGCCTGCTCGGCCTGGTCGGTGCCGGCCTGCCGGGACAGCACGGCCAGCAGGACGGCCAGGATCACCGAGACCAGCAGCCCGGCGCCGGCAAACCGGGCGAGCAGGCCGGCCATCGAGACGGGTCTGCGCGCGGGTGCCGCGGGCAGCGGAGCGATGGTCCGGGCCGCGGTCGACATGGTTCGGATCGTAGCCAGCGCCGGCGCCGGCGCGGATCGGACGACGGTGCTACGACCATCGGTCAATGGCGGGCCCGACCGCGCGCCGAGCATCGTCATCGGCATGTTCCGCTCCGACCTGGCGACCGTGCTCGCCGCCCCGGCCCGGGCCACCGCCGTGCCCCTGGCGCTGGCGGCCCTGGTGTCGGTGCTGCGCATCGGCCTGACGCTGGCCCAACCGTGGCCGCTGGCGATCGCGGTCGACACCGTGACGGCGGGCGCCGCCCCCGGACCGCTCGCCGGTACCGAGCCGCGGCTGGTCGTCGCCGGGTGCGGCCTGGTCCTGATCGCGGTCGGCCTGGGCGCCGGGTTGCTGGACATGGCCGGCGAGCGGCTGGCCGAGGGCGCGGCCGAGCGGTGCGGGGCGCTGCTGCGCCAGCGGATGTTCGACCACAGCCTGACCCGGTCGCTGCGCTGGCACGACGGTCAGCCCACCGGCGAACTCGTCTCCCGGCTCACCACCGACGTCGGCCGGGTGCTCGACGCGCTCGTCGCGCTGTGCGCCGGGGCCCTGGCCGACGGCCTGCTGCTGGCCGGCTCGCTGCTGCTGCTGATCTGGGTCGACCCGGGCCTGGCCGCGATCGGCCTGGCCGTGGTGCCGCTGCTGGCGGTGCTGTCGGTCCGGCAGCGGCGCCGGGTCCGGGCGGCGCACCAGCGGGCCCGCGCCGAGTCGGGCCGGCTGACCGCGGCCGCCACCGACCTGCTGCGCAACGTCCGCGCGGTGCAGGCATTCGGCCGGGCCGACCACGCGTCGGCCGCCTTCCGCCGCCGCAACGAATCGGTCGCCGCCGTCGAGACGGCCGCGGTCGGAGTGGAGAGTCGCTGGTTGCCGCTGTCCGACGCGGTGCTGGCCCTGGGGACGGGGCTGGTGCTGGTGGTCGGCGGTTGGCAGGTGCTCTCCGGGGCGCTGGGCGTCGGCGCCCTGCTCGTCGCCACCTCCTACCTGCGGCAGCTGTACACCCCGGTGCGCTCGCTGACCCGGCTGTCCGGGGTGCTGGCCAAGGCATCGGCCAGCGCGTCACGGGTCGCCGACGTCCTGCACTGCGACCTGGGCGTGCTCGACAGTCCGCATGCGACAACGGTTCCGGCCATCCGGCAGGTCGAACTGCTGGACGTCGGCTTCGGGTACGACCCGGGCCACCCGGTGCTGCGGCAGCTGAACCTGCAGCTCGCACCCGGCGAGCTGGTCTGCCTGGTCGGTCCGAGCGGCGCCGGCAAGAGCACGGTGCTCAACCTGCTGCTGCGGCTGTACGACCCGGATACCGGCCGGGTGCTCATCGACGGCCGGGACGCCCGGACCCTGCAACAGGGGGCGCTGCGCGACCGGATCGCGTTCGTCCCGCAGGATCCGTGGCTGCTGGACGCCACCGTCGCGGCCAACATCGCGTTCGGCTCGCGCACCGCGACCCGGGCCGAGGTGCTCGAGGCCGGCCGGATCGCGCACGTCGACGAGTTCGTCCACCGGCTGCCGCAGGGCTGGGACACCCGGCTCGGCGAGGGCGGTGTGCGGCTCTCGGGCGGCCAGCGGCGCCGGATCGCACTCGCCCGGGCGGCCGTGTCCGGGGCGTCGCTGCTGCTGCTCGACGAGCCGACGGCCGCCCTCGACCCGGCCGCCGCCGACGCGGTCCTCCGGGCCGTGGTCGCCAGCCGCCGGGGCCGCACCACCCTGATCGTCACCCATGACGAGCGGGTCACCCGGATCGCCGACCGCGTGGTCGACATCCGCGACCCGCGAACCGATCTCGCCCCGTCCGGGGACGAGTGTCCGACCCTGACCCTGGAACGGAGGTGAACGCAATGATCGTCACGAGCACCTGGACCGCCGGTGGCCCGAACCACCGGGGCCGCAGCCGGACCCGCACCCGCACCGGGACCCGCACCCGCACCCGCGGCTGACGGCGCCCCGCGCCCCGACCCGCACAGAGGAGGAGGTGAACGCAATGATCGTCACGAGCACCTGGACCGCCGGTGGCCCGAACCACCGGGGCCGCAGCCGGACCCGCACCCGCACCGGGACCCGCACCCGCACCCGCGGCTGACGGCGCCCCCGGACGGGGTCGCCGTACGCTGTCCGGCCGGCGGGCCACCCCCCGCCGGCCGGACAACCGATTTCCTTCGACACAGGAGAACGCCATGCACGACATCGCCGCGGACGAACGGGACGGGCAGCCGGTCTGGCGGGTGGCCGACGGGACCGACCTGGTCCCCGGGATCAGCGCGATCGAGCGGATCGCGGTCGGCACCAGCTGTGAGACCTGGCTGGGCTGGTCCCGGGCGCTGTGGTGCCCCACCCTGGTCAAGCTGGGGCGCCCCGGCCGGCCGCCCCGGTCGCTGACCCGCGAGGTCACCGCGCTGACCGGCACGGTGCACCCGGCCCTGCCCCGGCTGTTCGGCGCCGACCTGGCGGCCGGAATTCCCTGGATCGCAACGGAGTTCGTCGTCGGAACGGCGCTGGACGAGCTGCCGGCGATCGATGTCGGGCTCGCCGCCCTGGTCACCGTCGACCTGCTCGCCGCGGTGCGCGACCTGCATCGCCGCGGGCTCGCCCACCTGGACGTCAAGCCGGAGAACGTGCTGATCCGCGACGGCCGGCCGGTGCTGGTCGATTTCGGGTCGGCCCGGCCGCTGGGCCGCCGGCAGCCCGCGGGCCGGCCGGTGGGCACCCCCGGCTTCGCCAGCCCGGAACTGGAGGCCGGCGACCCCATCGCGGCGGAGATGGACGTCTTCGGTATCGGGGCCACCGTGCTGGCCGCGCTGGCCGCCGCCCCCTACGCCGAGACCACCTGCAGCGCAGTCGATGTGACCTCGGCCCGGCCGGACCTGGCCGCCGACGCGGGCGCCCGCGCGCTGGTGGACCGGCTGGCGGCGATGACGGGACCGGCGGGCGCGCGACCCTTCGTCGACGCCGCGCTGCTCGCCGTGGCCGACTTGTTCGACCCCTCCTGCCGCCCCTGGCCGGCCGGCCTGACGCCGGCCTGAGAGCGCGGGTCAGACCACGGTCGTGAGGCCGCCGTCGACGAAAAGCACCTGCCCGTTGACGAAGTCCGACGCCGCCGAGGCCAGGAACACCGCCGGACCGACCAGGTCCGCGGGCGTCCCCCACCGGGCGGCCGGGGTGCGCCCGACGATCCAGCCGTTGAAGGACGCGTCGTCCACCAGGGGCTGGGTCATCTCGGTGTGGATGTAGCCCGGGGCCAGGCCGTTGATCTGGAGGCCGCCGCCCGCCCACTCGGCCGTCATCGCCCGGGTCAGGTTGCGCAGGCCGCCCTTGGCCGCGGTGTAGGCGCCGATGGACGGGCGGGCCAGTTCCGTCTGCACCGAGCAGATGTTGACGATCTTGCCGTGGCCGCGGGCGAGCTGGGCCCGGGCCACCTCCCGCCCGACCACGAAGGCGCTCGTCAGATCGGTGGCCAGGACCCGGTTCCAGTCGGCCAGGTCCAGCTCGAGCAGGGGCCGGCGGTGCTGCAGGCCGGCGTTGTTGACCAGGATCTCGATCGGCCCGACCCCGGCCTCGACGTCGGCGACCGCGGCGGCGACCTGGTCGGGCGCGGTGACGTCGAACGCCCGGCCGGCGACCGCGGCCGGGCCGAACTCGGCCGCCAGCTCGTCCCGGGTCGCCGCGAGCCGGTCCGGGTTCATGCCGTTGAGCACCACCCGGGCGCCGGCCCGGAGCAGGCCGGCGGCGATGGCCAGCCCGATGCCCCGGCTGGAACCGGTGACCAGGGCGAGCCGGCCGGTCAGGTCGAACGGCGTCATCGGGCACCGCCCCGGGCCACGACGGGGTTGGTCAGGGGGTCGCCGCCATCCAGCGAGACCTCGGCGACGTCACCGGGTTCGACCGCGGCGAAGGTGCCGGGGGCTCCGGTCAGCACGACGTCGCCCGGGCCCAGGGTCAGGTAACGGGTCAGGTACACCAGCTGCTCGGTGACCGACCAGGCCAGCCCGTCGGTGTTGCCGGTGGCCACCACTTCGCCGTTGACCCGCACCGTGAGACCGACCCCGTCCGGCGGGGGCCCGGTCTCGATCCACGGGCCGAGCGGGGTGAACCCGTCGCCGTGCTTGGACTGGGTCATCTTCTCGTCCAGCGCGATCTGGTCCACCGCGGTCACATCGTTGCCGGTGGTGTACCCGAGGATCGCGGACGCCACCTCGCCGGCGGTCAGGTGCCGGCACGGCCGCCGGATCACCACCGCCAGTTCGCATTCCACGTTGACCCGGCCGAGCTCGTCGTCCATGACGATGGTCTCGCCGGGCCCGACGACGGTGCGCGGCGACTTGAGAAACGCCTGGCGGGGCCGATCGCGGTCGCCGGGGGCGCCGTTGTGGGCCATGCCCAGCACGACCTGCGGGCGGACCGGGGCCAGCAGCCGCGCGCCGCTGCGCGGGTGCCGGACCCCGGTGGGCACCGGGATCGGGGCGAACGGATCGTCGATCTCGACCCAGTCGTTCCCGTCGGCCAGGACGGGCCGGGGACCGCGGGTGGTGGCGAGGCGGGCCAGACGCATGGCGTCAGACCGAGACCGCGCGGGCGGTGACCGGGGCCGGTCGCTGCGCCACCTGCTCCGGCGAGTCGGTGAGCGCGTCGCCGAGCAGGGTCAGGTCGCGGGACCGGGTCTCGGGGGTGACGAACGTGGTGAACAGGGTGATCGCCGTCAGCACGATGACGTAGACCGCCAGCGGCACCCAGGAGTTGCTGAACCAGCCCAGCAGCAGCGCGCCGACGAAGGGGGCGATACCGCCCGCGATGATCGCGGAGAACTCGCGGGCAACGGCCACCCCGATGTAGCGGTGCCGGGAGCCGAACAGCTCGGGCAGCGCGGCGCACTGCGCGCCCAGCATGATGTTGACGCCGACGCCGTAGGAGATCGCGATGACGGCCACCGTGACGGCGGCGTTGCCGGTGGAGAGCAGGGGCCAGGCCGCCAGCGCCAGCAGCAACTGGACGACGGCGCCGATGCGGTAGATCCGCATCCGCCCGTACCGGTCGGACAGGGCCCCGGCGACCGGGATGGTGACCAGGCCGAGGATGGCGCCGATGGCCACCGCCAGCGGGCCGACCGAGGTCTGCACGCCGAGCTTGCTCACGTAGGTGATGGCCAGCGTCTGGTAGATGTACGAGCCACCGTTCTCGGCCATCCGCAGGCCGATGCCGCGCAGGATGCTCGGCGTCGACGAGCGGAATACCTCGCCCAGCGGGTGCTCGGAGACCTGCTCCTGCTTCTCCAGCTTCACGAACGTGGGGCTCTCCGCCATCCGCATCCGGATGAACACCGCGACCAGGATCAGGAAGATGGACGCCAGGAAGGGGATGCGCCAGACCCAGCCGAGCAGGGCCTCGGTCGGCACCTGGCCCAGGCCCACGAAGACCGCGGAGGCCAGCAGCGTGCCCAGCATGATGCCGACGAAGGGCAGGGCCGAGTAGTAGCCGCGACGGCGGGTGGGGGAGTACTCGGCCATCAGCGTGGTCGCGCCGGCCTGCTCGGCGCCAGCCCCGAAGCCCTGGCAGACCCGCAGCAGGATCAGCAGGATCGGCGCCCAGACGCCGATCGCGTCGGCCGTCGGCAGCACCCCGATCAGCGTGGACGCGCCGCCCATCAGGGCGATCGTGATCATCAGGACCCACTTGCGGCCGAGCCGGTCGCCCAGCGTGCCGAAGAACAGGCCGCCGATCGGCCGGGCCAGGAAGCCGATGGCCAGGGTGGCCAGGGAGGCCACCGTGCCGGCCGCGTCGCCCAGGCCGGGGAAGAAGATCTTGCCGAAGATCAGGGCCGAGGCCAGGGAGTACAGCGCGAAGTCGTAGTACTCCAGCGCGCTGCCGACCGACGCGGCCAGCGTGGCCCGCTTGAGGTTGGCGGCGTACTCGGGGTCGTCACTGCCGCGGACCCGGGAATCCGAGGCGGTGGGGTGGTCGGCCATGAGGTGGCTCCTGACGGGGACGGGCTCCGGCTCCAGTGCACTCGCCACGATGGCCCCAGGCCCGGCGGTCCGCACTGACTGCGAAGGAATCGTATGCGAGGACTTCCTCGCTGGATGTATTCATACTATGAAACTGGAGGGAGAACAGTTCAATACTCTGATCGGGTGAGCGCGTGTGACCCTGCGTCGCCGTGACGACAACGTTGGACATCTCAGTTCGCAGGACTCTGTTCAGAGTGCTGAACAAGTACTACGATTTGGCCTGGCCCACTCAGGCCCTTCAGGAGAGGACATCCGATGACGGAACCCGAGAATGCCGGTCGGCGCCGGCTGCGTGTGGTCGCGGCGACCCCGATCAGCGAGGACCTGATCGCCGAGATCGTCGCCGCCGAGCCCCGCATCGACTTCGTGCGGGACCAGAGCCTGCTCAAGCCGCAGCGGTTCCCGGGCGACCACAGTGGCGATCCCGACTTCCGGCGAACGCCCGCCCAGCAGGCCGCGTTCGAGGCCCTGGTCGACTCGGCCGAGGTGCTGTACGGCGTGCCCGACGAGACGCCGGCCGAGCTGGCCCGCACGGCCGCCGCCAATCCGGGGCTGCGCTGGGTGCACACCATGCCCGCCGGCGGCGGCGCCCAGGTCAAGGCGGCCGGACTGCCCGGTGCGGCGCTGGCCCGGATCGCGTTCAGCACCTCCGCCGGCGTGCACGCCGAGCCGCTCGCCGAGTACGCCGTCTTCGGCCTGCTCGCCGGGGCCAAGACGCTGCCCCGCCTGCTGCGGCAGCAACAGGAGCGGCAGTGGTCGGGCCGGTGGGAGATGGGTCTGCTGTCCCAGCAGACGATCCTGCTGGTGGGGCTGGGCAGTATCGGCCGGGCCACCGCGGCCAAGCTGCAGGCGTTGGGCGCCACCGTCATCGGCACCAGCCGGCATCCCGACCCGGTCGCCGGCGTCGATCGCGTCATCCACCCGGACGCGCTGGTCGACGAGGTCGGCGGCGTCGACGGCATCGTGGTCAGCCTGCCCGGCACCGCGGCCACCGAGGGGCTGGTCAGCCGCGAGGTGTTCGCCAAGGTCAAGCCGGGGGTCACGGTGGTCAGCGTGGGCCGCGGGACCGTCATCGACCAGGACGCGATGATCGAGGCGCTGACCGACGGGCGGATCGGCTTCGCCGCGCTGGACGTGTTCGCCGTCGAACCGCTGCCCGCCGACAGCCCGCTGTGGGACGACCCCCGAGTGCTCGTCAGCCCGCACACCGCGGCGTTGAACTCGGCCGAGGACCGGCTCATCGCGCGCCTGTTCGCCCGCAACGCGACCCGGTTCCTCGACGGCGGGGAGCTGATCAACCGGGTCGACACCGTCGAGTTCTACTGATGCGCCGTGGCGCCGGCGGTCCGCCGAGCTTCTGCCGGGCGCAGGACCGCGGATGGTTCGTGGGGTGGCTCGGTCGCGGCGGCGGCGGGCGGAGTGTGCGCCGGGCGGAAGCCGGCCGACGGTCCGTGCGCCCGGATCGGCGAACGGACCCGCCCGGTGCTCCACCACGGCGGGCGGGGAGGATCCTCCGATGACCGAACCGGACCGGGCCGGCGGGGCGCCTGCCGTCACCCGGTCGATCCGCATCCTCGATCTGCTCGCCGAGCAGCCGGGGCAGACGCTGACGCTGTCCGAGATCGCCCGCACCCTGGGGCTGGCCAAGTCGTCGGTGTCCAACCTGTGCGCGGCTTTGGAGGAGGGCGGGCTGGTCCGCCGGACCGCCGCCGGGTACCTGCTCGGCCGGCGCACGGTCGAGCTGGGCAGCGCCTACCTGTCCGGCTTCGACCAGATCCGCGAGTTCTACCGGGTGTGCGAGGAATCCGCGGTCCTGCGGCGGCAGCTGGTGCAGATCGCCATGCTGGACGGGGCCCGCGTGCTCTATCTGGCGGTGCACGAGGGGCGCGAACGCTTCCCGCTGTCGGCGAGCGTGGGTGACCGCTACCCGGCGTCGGCCACGGCGGTGGGCACGGCGCTGCTGTCCGAGCTCACCCCCGAACGGGTGGCCGCGCTCTACTGGGACCCGCGCGAGTTCGCCTGCTTCACCGAACGCTCGACGGCCACGATCGCCCAGCTGCAGGCCAAGCTGGCGGCCACGCGCGAGCGCGGTTACGCGCTCGACGAGGGCGAGGTGCACCCGACCGTGCTCGGCATCGCCGTGCTCGTGCCGGGAAGCCCGTCGTTCGGGCTGGGGGTGTCGATCGTGCATCCCACCGGGGCCGCCACCGAGCGGGAATCGGTGCTCGCGGCCCTGCGGGAGGCGGCGGCCCGGTTGACCCGCCCGCGGCTGCTGTCGGCCTGACCGCCGTCGGCCGTCGGCCGTCGGCCGCCGCCGCCCGCCGCCGGACGCCCGCCGGCCACCCACCGCCGGTGGGCCCACCACCGGCCACCCACCGCCGGCCATCGGCCCGCCGACGGCTCGCGCGGGCCGCCGTCAGGCGAACGTGGCCGGGTGCCGCCCCAGCGGTCCCGCCGGGACCGACCAGCGGGGCGTGACGCCGGCGATCGTGCCGGGCACCCGGACCCGCCGGGCCGGCCCCCACACGGTGGGCATGGTCTCGAACACCGAATCCGGCCACTCGATCGTGCCGACCTCGCCACCGGGCCCGGCGCCCAACTGCGCGGGTCGCTCCCGCGCGATCAGCGCGCCGGCCGTGGCGACCAGCGATGTGCGGATGTCGGCGGGGTGCCCGGTGCGCAGCTGCTCGGCCAGGGCCCGGCCGATCCAGCCGGCCAGCAGGTGCCCGGTGGCGTGGTCCAGGGCCTGGACCGGCAGCGGTGACGGCGGCGAATGGTCGTCGACATAGGCGATGCCGCAACTCATCTGCACCAGGCTGTCGAACCCGCGACGGCCGGTCCACGGCCCCGCCCAGCCGTACGCGTTGAGCCGGGCGATGACCAGCCCCGGGTTGATCGCGCGCAGGGCCGCCGCCGGCAACCCGAGCCGCTCCAGCGCGCCCGCCCGCAACCCACACACCAGCACGTGGGCCTGGCGGACCAGATCCAGGAACCGGGCCCGCTCGGTGGTCAGGTCCAGGAACGCGCAGCGCTTGCCCGGGGTGACCTCGGGCAGCAGCGCGGGCACCTCGGGAAAGTGCGGCGGATCGATCCGGAGCACGTCGGCCCCGTAGGCGGCCAGGTACCGGGTGGCGACCGGTCCGGCGATCACCCGGGTCAGGTCGAGCACGCGCACCCCGGCGTACGGCGAGGCCGCGGGCGGCAGGGTCAGCCGGGCCACCGGGGCCAGATCGACCGCGGTCGCCTCCGGGGCGACGGCCGCCTTCCAGGCGGCGTACGGGTGCAGGGCGGCGGCGGGCCCGCCGGCGGCGACCACCGCCGACTCCACGTCGTCGGCCAGGCGGCCGGCGACGGCCGCGGCCACCACCTCGCGGGACCAGCCGTCGGTCGGCAGGTCGAGGCCGGCCAGCACGGCGGCCCGGTGGTGCGGGTAGTTGGTGTGCAGCCGGACCCACCCGTCGGCCGCCCGGTAGTCGCCGGCCAGGGGATCCCAGATGGGCGGCAGCGACCAGCCGATCGGGCTGAGCAACCGTTCGCCGGCGAACGCCGCGGCCGCGGCGACCCGGTCGACGGTGACGGCCCGCGGGGGTTCCTCGTTCCGCACGGAGAGCAGCTCGGCCGCCCCGGACGCGGCCCAGGCCACCGCGTCGGCGGCGAGCCCGGTGACGTCGTACCGCGACGCGAGCACCGTCTCCGGGCCGGTCATGATCACGCCGGGAACCGTCACCGGCGCCACCGCGACCGCAGCACCCCGGCCAGCCACACGACGACCGCGACGACGGCGAACACGGCCAGCATGATGCCCACCCACGTCCAGAACCGGCCGCCGGCCTCGGGGTCGAGGAACGGGTAGAGGGGACGGCCCGTGCGGTCGCGGACGGTCACGTAGACGCCCAGGTAACCGATCGGCAGGGCCAGCCAGCTCGCCGGCACCCACCAGGCCTGCCGCCGCCCGGGCAGGCCCGGTCCGGTGATGACCCAGTCCAGCACGGCCAGGGCCGGCACCACCGCATGCTCGAGCAGGCTGGACGTGCGGGACAGGTCACCGGAGAGCAAGGTCTGGTAGATCACCGCGGTGACGATCGCGTAGGTCGTCGACGCACCCCGGCCCCAGGCGACGACCGCCGCCCACCGGGCCGACCCCCGGTCCAGGCCCGCCGCGAGCACGAGCACCGACAGCGTGGCGGCCAGCGCAACCGTCAGCGTGGTGACCTGGGAGAAGTACTTGAGCTGGGCGAGGTCGCCGTCCAGGGCGGCCAGCAGGCCCCACCACGCCAGCCCGGCGAGCACCGACCGAGACACCAGAGTGGCGGCGCGCACCGGCGATGGGCCGGGGCCGGGCGACGGCTCCTCGGCCGCCGCGGTGCGGTGCGATGCGGTCTCCATGGTCCCTCTCGGCAGCGGACGGATCCTCCCATGATCGGCGCCGGTCCGGCGGACCGCCACCAGGCCGCGTTCGGCGGTGTGACCTGCGACAATCCTGGCGTGCTCACCGTGTCGGTGCTCGGGCAGCTCGAGGTGCGCAGCGCCGACGAGGTCATCCGGGTGCCGGCCGGCAAGGCCAGCGAGCTGCTCATCCGCCTCGCCGTGGCGGCGGGCACGGTCGTGGCGGCGGACCGGCTGCTGGCCGACCTGTGGTCCATGACTCCGGCGCCGTCGCGGAACACTTTGCAGGTCAAGGTCTCTCAACTGCGACGAGCCCTGCGGAGCCGGGACCTGGTGGTCGAGACGGGTGGTGGCTACTCGCTGCGGATCGATCCGGCGCAGATCGACGCGCTGGACGTCGGCCGGCTGGCCGCGGCGGCCCGCGCCCACCTGGCCGCCGGGGACGCGCAGGCATCCGTCGACGACTGCGATCGGGCCCTGGCCCTGTTCCGCGGTCCGATCCTGGCCACGGCCGGGGATGCCCCCTGGGCGGAGCCGGTGCGAGCCCGCCTCGAGCAGACCCGCCTCGGGCTGATCGAGGACCGGGCGGCCGGCCGCCTGCATCTTGGATCGTCCGGCGAACTGGTCGGTGAGCTGGGCGAGCTCGTCGAGGCATACCCGTTACGGGAGCGCTTCTGGGCGATGTTGATGACGGCGCTGTACCGGGACGGCCGGCAGGCCGACGCGTTGGCGGCGTACCGCCGGATCAAGGGCCGGCTCGCCGACGAGCTTGGCATCGATCCCGGCCCGGAGCTGCAGGAACTGGAGCGCCGCCTGCTGGCCGCGGATCCGGCGCTGGCCGGCCCGGCCCCGGTGACCCACCGGCTGGCGACGCCGCCTCAGGACCGGCCGCCGGACCCGACCCGGAGCGACCCACCGAACCGGGCGGGCAACCTTCCGGCTATGGTCGCCGACCTGCTCGGCCGCGACGCCGAACTCGCCGAGCTGGCCGCCTTCGGGTCGCGGCATCGGTTGGTGACCCTGGTTGGCCCGGCCGGGGTCGGCAAGACCAGCCTGGCGATCGAGGCGGCCCGGCGGTACCCGGCGCCCGGCGGGTGCTGGCTGATCCGCCTCGAACACGCCGCCGACCCGGCGACCGTACTGACTGCGGTGGGTACGGCCCTGTCGATGGTTGCCCCGTCGTGGGAGTCGGTTGCCGAGCGGTTCCGCGGTATCGACGCGCTGATCGTGCTGGACAACTGCGAGCACGTCGTGGACGCGGCCTCCGACCTGGTGGAACGGTTACTGGCCGCGGCGGCCGGCCTCCGGGTGCTGGCCACCAGCCAGGTGCCGCTCGACCTGCCCGGCGAGATCCTGCTGGCCGTGGAGCCGCTGTCCACCGAGGACGCGGTCGCCCTGTTCGTCAGCCGGTCCGCGCGGCGGCGGCGGTCGTCCGGACCGGACCCGAGTGAGGTCGCGGCCGCGCGCGACCTGTGCCTGGCCCTGGACCGGATCCCGCTGGCCATCGAGCTGGCGGCCGCGCGGACGAAGGTGCTGTCGGTCCAGGAGATCGCGCATCGGCTCGACGACCGGTTCGCGCTGCTCAGCGACCCGTCGGGGCGCCGCCCCGATCGGCATCGCGGGCTGGCCGCGGCCATCTCGTGGAGCTACGACCTGCTCTTCCCGGACGACCAGCGGGTCCTCCTGGTCATCGCCGGGTTCACCGGCGGGGCCTCGCTCGCCGCGGTGGTCGCCG
>NZ_JBMDXT010000244.1:0-8493 GCF_048594475.1 Nakamurella sp.
ACCCAGATCGACCCGCATCTGGGCACCAACGACGAGCTCACGACCCTGATCGCGCAGGCGCACGGCCGGGGGATGAAGGTCTTCTTCGACATCATCACCAACCACACCGCCGACGTGATCAGCTACCAGGGCGGCCTGTCCGACTACATCAGCAAGGCCGACCGGCCCTATCGGGACGCCGCCGGGCAGGAGTTCGACGACACCGCCTACGCGGCCGGCGACTCGTTCCCCGCGCTCGACCCGGCGACGTCCTTCCCCTACGTGCCTACCTTCCCGACCGAGGCCGACCGCACGGTCAAGGTGCCGGCCGCGCTGAACGACCCGACCTGGTACCACAACCGCGGCAACTCGACGTTCGCCGGCGAGAGCTCCGAGTACGGCGACTTCGTCGGCCTGGACGACCTGTTCACCGAGCAGCCGGCCGTGCGGGACGAGCTGATCGACATCTACCGGTCGTGGGCCGCGTTCGGCGTCGACGGGTTCCGCATCGACACCGTCAAGCACGTGAACATGGAGTTCTGGCAGAAGTTCTCGCCGGCCGTGCTGGACGCCGCACACGCGGCGGGCAAGAAGGACTTCTTCATGTTCGGCGAGGTCTACGACAGCAACCCGTCGTTCATGTCGCGCTACACGACGACCGGGACGCTGCAGGCCACCCTCGACTTCGGGTTCCAGACCGCGGCGACCAGGTTCGGTCTCGGTGGCCCGACCACCGGCCTGCGGGACCTGTTCGCCGGCGACGACTACTACACCGACACCGATTCCAACGCCTACCAACTGCCGACGTTCCTCGGCAACCACGACATGGGACGGATCGGTTCGTTCCTCCGGACCGGCCTGGCCGCCGGCACACCCGACGCGCAGGTGCTGCAGCGGGACGAGCTGACCCACGCCCTGATGTACCTGACCCGGGGTCAGCCGGTCGTGTACTACGGCGACGAGCAGGGTTTCGTCGGCGACGGCGGCGACAAGGACGCCCGCCAGGACATGTTCGCCAGCCAGGTGGGCTCGTACAACGACGACGACCTGATCGGCACCGACGCGACCACCGCGGTCGACAATTTCGACCCGGACCACCCGCTGTACCGGCAGATCGCCGCGCTCGCCCGGCTGCGGGCGCAGAGCCCCGCGCTCGCCGACGGCGCGCAGATCCACCGCTACGCCTCGAACGAGGCCGGCATCTACGCGTTCAGCCGGATCGACGCCCGCGACCGGACGGAGTACCTGGTGGTGACCAACAACGCCGCCGACCCGAAGACCGCCTCGTTCGACACGTTCAGCACCAACGGCCGGTTCCGCTCGATCTACGCCTCGGCCGGCGACGGCCGCCCGCTGCGCTCGGACGGCGAGGGCCGGGTCACGGTCACCGTTCCCCCGCTCTCCGTCCAGGTCTTCAAGGCCACCCAGACGATCGACCGGAGCCGGCAGGCCCCCACCGCGGCGTTCATCGGCCCGGTCGCCGCCGGCACCGTCGGGGGACGCGCGGAGATCCGGGCCGCCGTGCCCGGTGATGGGTTCAACCAGGTCTCGTTCGCCTGGCGACCGGCCGGCACCGCGGACTGGCAGGCGCTCGGCACCGACGACAACGCGCCGTACCGGGTCTTCCAGGACACGACCGGACTGGCCGCCGGCACCGTCGTCGAGTACGCGGCCGTGGTCAAGGACAGCTCCGGGCACACCAGCTCGACCGTGTCCTCGGCCGTCGTCGGGGATCCGCCGCCGCCGGCCACCGGCGGGGGCGGCGGGGTCTCCAACGATCCGCCCGCCGAGCAGCCCGGCAGTGTCACCGTGGCCGGTTCGCTCAACTCGGAGATGGGCTGCCCGGGCGACTGGCAGCCGGACTGCGCCGCCGCGCAGCTGACCCTCGATCCGCGCTCGTCGATCTGGACGAGGACCTTCAGCGGGCTGCCGGCCGGCGACTTCGAGTACAAGGCGGCCATCGACGGCGCCTGGACCGAGAACTACGGCGCCGGCGGCGTCAAGGACGGGCCGAACATCGCGGTGACGGTGCCCCCGTCCGGCACGGTCACGTTCTACTACGACCCGGCCACACACTGGGTGACCAGCGACGCGCAGGGTCCGATCATCACCCTGCCCGGCTCCTTCCAGTCCGAGCTGGGCTGCGGCGGCGACTGGCAACCGGACTGCCTGCGGCCGTGGCTGCAGGACCCGGACGGGGACGGCGTCTTCACCTTCACCACGTCGTCGATCCCGGCCGGCAGCTACGAGACCAAGGTGGCGCACGGCCTGTCCTGGGCCGAGAACTACGGCCTCGGCGGCGCTCCCGGCGGGGCCAACATCCCCTTCAGCGTGACGGAGGGCCAACCGGTGACCTTCAGCTACACCGCCGCCACCCATCAGCTGGTCGTCGGCAGCAGCACACCGGCGGGCGATCTGGGCAGCGAGCGGGCCCAGTGGCTGACCCGTGACCTGGTCGCCTGGGACCTGCCGGCCGGGGCGGAGCATTACACGTACCGGCTCTACTGGGCCCAGCAGGGCGGGCTGACCACCGATGCCGATGCGCTGCTCGGCGGCTCGTCGATCCCGCTGACCTTCAGCTCGACGAGCCTGCCCGAGCGGGTCGCGGCGCGCTGGCCGCACCTGGCCGGGTACGACGCCCTCGCGCTGCCCGAGCGGAGCCGGCAGAGCCCGGCCATGCTGGCCGCGATCCTGCAGGGGCAGGTCGCCGTCGCCGCCTTCGACGACACCGGCGCCCTGGTCGACGCCACCGGGGTGCAGCTGCCCGGCGTGCTGGACGACCTGTACGCCGGGGCGCGCACCCGCACCCTCGGCGTGGTCCCCGGCCGCGGCGGCCCGATGTTCGCGGTCTGGGCGCCGACCGCACAGAACGTGCGGCTCACGGTGCTGCCGGCCGGCGCCTCCGAACCGGTGTCGGTGCCGATGCGCCGGGACGCCGACGGGGTCTGGATCCGCTTCGGCGGGCCGGAGTGGAACGGCGCCCGGTACCGCTACCAGGTGCAGGTCTACGCCCCCACCACCGGACGGGTCGAGACGAACGACGTCACCGACCCTTACAGCGTCGCGTTGACCACCGACTCGACGTGGTCGGTCGCGGCCGACCTCGCCGACCCGGCGCTGGCCCCCGCCGGCTGGAGCCGGCTGGTCAAGCCGAAGCTGGCCCAGCCGGAGAACTCGACGATCTACGAGTTGCACGTCCGCGACTTCTCGATCGGGGACGGCACCGTGCCCGCCGATCGCCGCGGCACCTACCTGGCGTTCACCGATCCGTCGACCGCCGGCATGCGGCACCTGGCCGCGCTCGCCGGCGCCGGGCTCAACACCGTGCACCTGCTGCCGGCCTTCGACATCGCCACGATCCCCGAGAACCGTGCCGACCAGCAGGTGCCCGGCTGCGACCTGCCGGCGCTGAGCGCCGCCGACCCGGCCGGCGAGGCGCAACAGGCGTGCGTCTCGGCGGTCGCCGACCGGGACGGGTTCAACTGGGGCTACGACCCGCTGCACTACACGACGCCGGAGGGCTCGTACGCGACGAACCCGGAGGGCGCCACCCGCACCCTGGAGTTCCGGCAGATGGTGGCCGGCCTGAACGGGATCGGGCTGCGCGTGGTGATGGACGTGGTCTACAACCACACCGCGGCGTCCGGCCAGGCCGCCACCTCGATCCTGGACCGGGTGGTGCCGGGCTACTACCAGCGGCTGTCGGCCACCGGGGCCGTGGAGAACTCGACCTGCTGCGCCAACACCGCGACCGAGCACGCGATGATGGAGAAGCTGATGATCGACTCCGTGGTCACCTGGGCCCGGCAGTACAAGGTCGACGGCTTCCGCTTCGACCTGATGGGGCACCACAGCAAGCAGAACATGCTCAACCTGCGGGCGGCCCTGGACCGGCTCACCCCGGCCCGGGACGGCGTCGACGGGAAGAAGATCTTCCTCTACGGCGAGGGCTGGAACTTCGGCGAGGTCGCCGACAACGCCCGCTTCGTCCAGGCCACCCAGGCCAATATGGCCGGCACCGGGATTGCCACCTTCTCCGACCGGCTGCGCGACGCCGTCCGCGGCGGGGGGCCCTTCGACGACGACCCGCGCATCCAGGGTTTCGGCACGGGCCTGTTCACCGATCCCAACTCCTCCCCGGCCAACGGGGCCCCCGAGGAGCAGCGAGCCCGGCTGCTGCACGCGGCCGACCTGATCGCCGTCGGCCTGGTCGGCAATCTGAAGGACTACCGGTTCACCGGCAGCGCCGGGCAGGAGGTGACCGGGGCGCAGGTCGACTACAACGGCTCGCCCGCGGGCTACACCGCCGACCCGTCGGAGGTGATCACCTACGTCGACGCCCACGACAACGAGACCCTGTTCGACGCCTCGACCCTCAAGCTGCCGCCGGACACGCCGATGGCCGACCGGGTCCGGTGGAACACGATCGCGCTGGCCACCACGGCGCTGTCCCAGGGGCCGATCCTGTGGCACGCCGGCGCCGACCTGCTCCGTTCGAAGTCGTTGGACCGCAACTCGTTCAACTCCGGCGACTGGTTCAACCGGATCGACTGGACCGGTCAGCGGAGCACCTTCGGCTCGGGACTGCCGCCCGCTGCGGACAACTCGGCCAAGTGGGACTACATGCGGCCGCTGCTGGCCGACCCGGCCCTGGCCCCGGACGCCGCCGCGATGCAGTCGGCCTCGGCGGCGGCGCAGGACCTGCTCCGCCTGCGCTTCTCCACCCCGCTGCTCCGGCTCGGCGACCCCGCCCTGATCCAGCAGAAGGTGTCCTTCCCGAACCTGGGCGCCGTCCCCGGGGTGATCGTCATGCGGATCGACGACACCGTCGGCAAGGACGTCGACCGGAAACTGCGCACCCTGCTGGTGGTGTTCAACACGACCCCGACGTCCCAGACCGTCACCGGCGCCGCCGGTCTGGCCCTGAGCCCGGTCCAGGCCACCGGGTCCGACCCGGTCGTGCGCCAGGTGACGGTGGCCGGTGACGCGGCCACCGTGCCGCCGCTGACCGTCGCCGTCCTGCAGGGCTGATCGCCCCGGTTCGCTGATCAAAACCGGGCCGGAAACCGGCAAACCGGACCCGCCGCCCGGGTTTGATCAGCGGATCAGGCGGCGGGGCCGGCCGGCGTCAGTGGGCCAGGGCGGCGGCCAGCCGGCGCAGCAGGTCGAGAGCGGCGTCGGCGATGACGGTGCCCGGACCGAACACGGCCGCAGCGCCCATCTCGTGCAGGACCGGCACGTCGGCCGGCGGGATGACGCCGCCGACCACGATCATGATGTCGGGCCGGCCGAGCTCGGCGAGGGCGTCGCGCAGCGCGGGCACCAGCGTGAGGTGGCCGGCGGCCAGGGAGTTGACCCCGACGACGTGCACGTCGTTATCGACGGCCTGCTGGGCGACCTCGGCCGGGGTGGAGAACAGCGGGCCGACGTCGACGTCGAAGCCGAGGTCGGAAAACGCGGAGACGATCACCTTCTGCCCGCGATCGTGACCGTCCTGGCCCATCTTGGCGACCAGGATGCGGGGGCGGCGCCCCTCGTCGCGGGCGAACCGCTCGGTCGCGGCGAGGACCTGCGCGACGGCGGGTGACTCGCCGGCCTCGGCCCGGTACACCCCGCTGATGGTACGGATGTGCGCGGTGTGCCGGCCCCACACCTTCTCCAGGGCGTCCGAGATCTCGCCGACGGTCGCCTTCGCGGCGGCCGCGTCGACGGCCAGGGCGAGCAGATTGTGCGCCAGGTCGCCGGGAACGGGGTCGGCGCCCGCGGCCGCGGTGAGGGCGGCCAGCGCGGCCTGCACCGCCCGCTCGTCCCGTTCGGCACGCAGCGCGGCGAGCTGGGCGATCTGCGCCGCCCGGACGGCGCGGTTGTCGACCTTGAGCACGTCCAGGGCGTCCTGCGCGTCGACCCGGTACCGGTTGACCCCGATGACCGCCTGGGCCCCGGAGTCGATGCGGGCCTGGGTGCGGGCGGCGGCCTCCTCGATGCGCAGCTTGGGGATGCCGGCCTCGATCGCCCTGGCCATGCCGCCGGCGTCCTCGACCTCGCGGATGTGCTGCCAGGCGCGGTCGGCCAGATCGTGGGTGAGCTTCTCGACGTAGTACGAGCCGCCCCAGGGATCGATGGTCGCCGTGGTGCCCGACTCCTGCTGCAGCAGCAGCTGGGTGTTGCGGGCGATCCGGGCCGAGAAGTCGGTGGGCAGGGCGATCGCCTCGTCCAGCGCGTTCGTGTGCAGGGACTGGGTGTGCCCCTGGGTGGCGGCCATCGCCTCGATGCAGGTGCGGGCGACGTTGTTGAACGGGTCCTGGGCGGTCAGCGACCAGCCGGAGGTCTGCGAGTGGGTCCGCAGGGACAGCGATTTCGGGTTCCGCGCACCGAGGCCGGCCACCAGCCGCGACCAGATCGCACGGGCTGCGCGGAGTTTGGCGATCTCCATGAAGACGTTCATGCCGATCGCCCAGAAGAACGACAGGCGCGGGGCGAACGAGTCGACGTCCAGTCCGGCGGCGATGCCGGTCCGCAGGTACTCCAGCCCGTCGGCCAGGGTGTAGGCCAGCTCGAGATCGGCTGTCGCCCCGGCCTCCTGCATGTGATACCCGGAGATCGAGATCGAGTTGAACTTGGGCATCCTCGCCGCGGTGTAGGTGAAGATGTCGGAGATCACCCGCATCGACGATGCCGGGGGGTAGATGTAGGTGTTGCGGACCATGAACTCCTTGAGGATGTCGTTCTGGATGGTCCCGGCCAGCCGCTCCGGAGGCACCCCCTGCTCGCCGGCGGCGACGATGTACAGGGCCAGCACCGGCAGCACGGCACCGTTCATCGTCATCGAGACGCTGATCTCGCCGAGCGGGATGTGGTCGAACAGCTGGCGCATGTCGTAGATGGAATCGATGGCCACACCGGCCATCCCGACGTCGCCGGCGACCCGCGGGTGGTCCGAGTCGTAACCGCGATGGGTGGCCAGGTCGAACGCCACCGACAGGCCCTTCTGCCCGGCCGCGAGGTTGCGCCGGTAGAACGCGTTCGACTCGGTGGCCGTGGAGAACCCCGCGTACTGCCGGATCGTCCACGGCTGCGTGGTGTACATCGTCGGGTAGGGGCCGCGCAGGAACGGCGGCAGCCCCGGGAAGGTGTCCAGCGCATCCAGTCCGGCCAGGTCTGCGGCGCTGTACCGGGACTTGACGTCGATGCCCTCCGGCGATCGCCAGAAGCCCTGGTCCGCCGCCGGTTCCGCGGTCGTATCCGCGGCCGGCGCGGTCGGGTCGGCCAGCGGGATCCCGGCGAAGCTCGTCGGCAGGTTCATGCGGGGACTCCCGTCAGCGAGGTCCGCAGCCGGTGCAGGAACGCGACGACGTCCTGCCCGGCCGCGATGTGGTCGTCGATCAGCTCGGTCAGGGCCGGCCCCGGGGGCCCGGCCAGCACGATCGTGGCCGCGCCGGCCGCCCGCAGGGCGGCGATCACGTCCGCGCCCCACTGCGCGTAGGCGTCGTCGGCCCCCGCCAGCAGCACGACCCGCTCCCCGGCGTAGGCCGCGAGCACGTCCTGGACCGAGCCGGTGGCGCCGGCCGGCCGGCCGGTGACGCCGCCGGCGGCCAGCAGGTTGGCCACGAACCCGGCCCGCGCGGCGTGTGCGGCGACCGGCCCGAGGGTGGCCACGAACACCGTCCCGGCGACCGGGTCGTCCCGCATCGCCTCGAAATCCGCGGCCCACGAGGGCACGTCGGCCGGGCCGGACGCCGGCCAGGGCGGGCGCGCCGGCAGCGCCTCCCCGGCGTGCGGGAACTCGCTCACCCCGGTGATGGGCCGGCGGCGGGTGGCGATCAGGTCGCGGCGGCGCGCCGCGGTGTCCGCCCAGCGACCGGCCAGCGACCCGTCCGCCAGGGCGGCCAGCACCCCGCCGGCGGCGTCGATGGCCAGGAACCGGTCCCAGGCGGCCTCGGCCAGCTCCCGGGTCAGCGACTCGACGGCGTAGGCGCCGGCCGCCGGGTCGGCCACGGCGGCCACGTGCGATTCCTCGATCAGCAGCGCGGAGATGGTGCGGGCCAGCCGGCGGCCCAGCGCGTCCGGCACGCCGAGGCGCAGATCGAACGGCAGCACGGTGATCGCGTCCGCACCCCCGACGCCGGCGGCGAACGCGGCGACCGTGGTGCGCAGCAGGTTGACCCACGGGTCGTACCGGGTGGTCATCGGCCGTGAGGTCACCGCGTGGATCGCGACCGGCGCCGCACCCGCTCCCCCCACCCCGGACAGCTGCCCGATCCGGCCCCAGAGCACCCGCGCCGCGCGCAGTTTCGCGATCGTGACGAACTGCTCGTCGGTGGCCGCGAGCCGCAGCTCCAGCAGCCGCCAGCCGGCGTCGGCGTCGAGCCCGGCCGCCTCGAACGCCCGCAGGTACTCCACCCCGGCGGCGAGCGTCCAGGCCAGCTCGTCGACGTCGCCGGCTCCCCGGTCGTGCGCCACCGTGCCGTCGGCCACGAAGCCCCGCAGGCCCAGGTCCGTGGCCAGCGGCAGGAT
>NZ_JBMDXT010000245.1:0-24722 GCF_048594475.1 Nakamurella sp.
ACCGGACTGGACAGGGTCATCTCCGATCCTTCCCCGCATCGCTGCAGATCGGTCGAGGCCGGGACAGGCGGCGGCATTCCCGGCGACGAGTTTGTGAATTCGTTCACGAACTCATGGGCATCAGTGTAGGACCCATCACACCCCGCAAGAAATCACGGGGGTGGCGGGTCAGGGCAGGTGCGGCCGGACGGGTGAAACCGCGTCGGCGTCCGACCGGCGCACGGCGTGGTGCAACGCCACGACGCCGAACGTCATGTTCTTCCAGACCACGTCGGTCCACCCGGAGCGGGCGATCATCCGGGCCAGCGACGGCTGGTCGGGCCAGGCGTCGATGGTCTCCTGGAGGTAGGTGTAGGCCTCCGGGTTGGACGAGACCCGGCGGGCCAGCAACGGCAGCACGGTCCGCAGGTACCAGGAGTACCCCAGCCGGATGGGGGTCGGCCGGGGGCGGGAGAACTCGCAGACCAGCAGCTGGCCGCCGGGCCGGACCACCCGGGCGAACTCGCGCAGTGCGGCGGCCGGGTCCTCGACGTTGCGCAGGCCGAAGGAGATCGTCACCGCGTCGAAGGACTCGTCGGCGAACGGCAGCCGCATGGCGTCCCCGGCCACCCGGGGCAACTCCCGCGCCCCGGCCCGGGCCGCGGCGAGCATGCCGACCGAGAAGTCGGTGGCCACCGCCCAGGCCCCGGTCGCGGCGAGCGCCTTGGTCGACACCGCGGTCCCGGCGGCCACGTCGAGCACCCGCTGGCCGGGCCGCAGCTGCAGTGCCCGGACCGCATGCCGGCGCCAGCGCCGGTCGCGACCCATGGACAGCACGCTGTTCGTCCGGTCGTACCTGGGCGCGACCTCGTCGAACATCGCCGCGACCTGGTGCGGCTCCTTGGCCAGATCCGCCCTGTTCATCGTCTGCCCTCCCGAGGCGGCTGCGGCGGCGGTCGGCCGCGGCTCCCTGCCGGCGGCGGCGTCCTGCCGATCGCCCGGTAGCCTACCGACTCCCACCTGCTCAAACGGCCGGGGCCGCGCGGCCGGCGGCGTGTCCCGGTGGCCGGCGGGCGCCGAACAGCAGCCGGCTCAGCGGCATCCGCGCACGTCGGTGGCACCACCACAGCAGCGGGACGGCCACCAGGTAGGTCACGGCCAGGGTGACCGCGATCATGATCGAGCCGACCGAGGCGGTGCGGCCGGCCACCCGCGCGATCTGCGGGTCGACCGACGAGTACTCCACGACGAACTGCTGGCCGACCGAGAGCAGGCCGGGGTAGAGCACGCCCCCCTCCGGGCGGATGGTGGTGCCGGTGGCGTCCACGAACTCGATCCCGGTGCGCAGCGGGGAGACCGACAGGACGGTCGCCGTGGCGCTGGCCGGATGCTCGTCGATCGCCCGGTCGTTGAGCCGCATGCCGATGGCCAGGGCGACCATCATCACCGTGACGGCCAGGGTCAGCAGCGCGATCAGCCGGCCGGCCCATCGCCACCAGCGGATACTGGGGGCCGGCGGCCCCGGGCTCGGATCGGCGTCGGCGCTCGCGGCCGGGCTGGCCGTCATGGCGGCAGTCTAGGTCGGCCGAGCCGGCGAGGCCGCCATCACGGCCGTGGGACCGGGCGCGGGCATTCCGGTGACGCCGGAGCCCCGAGTGGGCGGCGCGGTCCTCCGTCGGCCGAGCCGGCGGGGCCGCCCGTCCGGACCGGGTGAGTCGCATCCCATCGGCGGGAGGGCACCCGATCGGACGACTACTGTTGGCGCTCGTGACCGCCTTGCCGACCACCCGCCTCCTGGGCTCGGCCGTGACGGCCCGGCTGGCGACGGTCCCCGATCAGGGCGCCGGTACCGCCCCCGATCCGGTCGCCGCATCGACCTCGTCCCTGCTGGCCCGGCTGCCCCGGCCGACCGGGTCGCTGTGCTTCGTCCGCGGCGGGCACGGGCTGGTGGGATGGGGCGTGCACGCCCGGTTCACCGCGACCGGGCCGGGCGCCGCCGCGCGCATCCAGGAGTGGTTCGACGAGGCGCGGGCCGGGCTCCGGGTCTCCGACCCCCTGGCCGAGCCCGGCACCGGTCCGCTGGCCTTCGTCTCGCTGGGGTTCGACGACGCCGACGTGGCGGTCGCCGTGATCCCGCAGGTGATCGTCGGGCACGGACCGGCCGGTGGCTTCGTCACCCGCATCGCGGTGGACGAACCGGCCGCCGATCCCGAGGTCGCCCCGGTCCGGTCCCCCGGCCGGATCAGCTACGCCGACGCCGACCTGTCGGTGGCCGGCTTCACCAGTGCGGTGGCGACGGCGACCGAGCGGATCCGGCGGGGCGAGCTGGACAAGGTGGTGCTCGCCCACGACCTGGTCGCCACCGCCGAACGGCCGGTCGACGAGCGCCTGCTGCTGCAGCGGCTGGCCGCCGCCTACCCCGGCTGCTGGACGTTCGACGTCGAGGGCCTGGTCGGCGCGAGCCCGGAGCTGCTCATCCGCCGGGAGGGCCGGACGATCGCGTCCCGCGTGCTGGCCGGCACCGCCTGGCCCGAGCACGCCGACGACGCCGTCGCCGCCGACCTGCTGCACAGCTCCAAGGACGTGGCCGAGCACGCCTACGCCGTCCGATCGGTCAGCGAGGTGCTGGCCCCGGTGTGCGCGGAACTGGACGTGCCGGACCGCCCGTCGCCCCTGGAACTGGCCAACCTGACCCACCTGTCGACCGACATCACCGGCCGGCTGGGCGATCTCACCCCGACGGCGTTGGAGCTGGCGGCCCGCCTGCACCCGACCGCCGCCGTGGGCGGCAGCCCGTCCGAGGCCGCCCGGCAGCTGATCCGGGATCTGGAGCCGATGCACCGCGGCCGCTACGCCGCTCCGATCGGTTGGGTCGACGGCCGGGGGGACGGCGAGTTCGCCATCGCCCTGCGGTGCGCCCAGGTCAACGGCCGCACCGTGCGGCTGCTGGCCGGCTGCGGCATCGTCGCCGATTCCGATCCTGAGACCGAGGCCCGCGAGGCGCAGATCAAGATGATCCCGGTGCGGGACGCCCTGGAGTCCACTCCTTGACCGTCGGCCCGCCGGCGGCACCCTGATGGCCGGCCCGCTGGCCGGACTGCGGGTGGTCGAGCTCGGCGGAATCGGCCCCGTGCCGCATGCCGGCATGATGCTGGCCGATCTCGGCGCCCGGGTCGTGCGGGTGGAGCGTCCGCTGGCGGGCCCCCACCTGGGCCCGGGTGAGCGGGACGTGTTGCTGCGCGGGCGGATCCGCCTGCCGGCCGATCTGAAGTCGCCGGCCGGCCGGGACGCCGTGCTGGCCGCGGTGGACGAGGCCGACGTGCTGCTGGACGGGTTCCGGCCCGGCGTGGCCGAACGGTTGGGGGTCGGGCCCGACACCTGCCTGGCCCGCCGTCCGGAGCTGATCTACTGCCGGCTCACCGGCTGGGGCCAGGGCGGACCGTGGGCGGACCGGGCCGGGCACGACATCAACTACCTGGCGTTGACCGGCACCCTCGACGCGCTCGGGGCGGCCGGTGGGCCGCCGCGCCCGCCGGTGAACCTGGTCGCCGACTTCGGCGGCGGATCGATGCTGGCCGTCGTCGGCATCCTGGCCGCGCTCCACGAGCGATCGACGTCGGGACGGGGCCAGGTGATCGATGCGGCCATGGTGGACGGCGTGGAACTGCTGTCCCAGATGCTCTGGTCGCTGCGCGGCACGGGCTGGTGGGGGCCGGAGCGGGGCACCAACCTCCTCGACGGCGGGGCCCCGTTCTACGACGTGTACGCCTGTGCCGACGGGCGTTTCGTCGCCGTCGGCGCGCTGGAGCCGCCCTTCTACGCCGCCCTTCTCGAGGGTCTGGGGCTGACCGGCGCCGGTCTGCCGCCGCAGTTCGACCGGGCCGGCTGGCCCGCGCTGCGGGCCGCCCTGACCCGCGCCTTCGCGGCCGCCGATCGCGCGCACTGGGTGGCGACGTTCGAGGGCACCGACGCCTGCGTCACGCCGGTGCTGACCGGGGCCGAGGCCGCGGCGCACCCCCACCTGCGCGCCCGGGGCACGCTCGTCGAGGTGGACGGCATCGTCCAGGCCGCACCGGCGCCCCGCTTCTCCCGCACCCCGGCCGACCCGCCGGCCGGCCGGCACACCCCGCCGGAGCCCGACCCGGAGCCCGACCCGAAGCCCGACCCGGCGGCCGAGCCGCGGTCCGCCCCGCCAAGCTGATCCGGCCCGGGCCGACCCCGGACGCCACGCTGATTCGCCCGGGGCCCACTCCGCCTCGCTGATCAAACCCGCCGGCCGCCCTGCTGGGCTGATCAAATCCGCGGCAGATTCGGGCGAACCGGGCGCGCGGCGCGGCTTTGATCAGCGCACTCAACTCGCGCCACACGCCACACCCCGCCCCGCCCCGCTGATCAAACCCGGGCCAGAAACGGCCAAACCGGACCGGCGGCGCGGGTTTGATCAGCCCACCCGTCAGCCCACCGCCACCCCGGACGGCCGGGATGGCGACGGGCCCGGCTCAGCTAGCGGCGACCCGCTCGCGCAGGCGGGGCAGGATCTCGCTGCCGTACAGCGCCAGGAAGCGTTCCTGGTCGTGCCCAGGGGCATGGAAGACCAGGTGCCGGAAGCCCAGATCCAGGTAGCTGCCGATCTTCTCGAGGTGCTCGTCGGGGTCGTCGGAGACGATCCAACGGGAGGCCGCCTGCTCGATCGGCAACTCCTCGGCCAGCCGCTGCATCTCCAGCGGGTCCTCGACGCCGGCCTTCTGCTCCGGTTTGAGAGCCAGCGCCGCCCAGAACCGGGTGTCCTGCCGGGCGCGTTCCTTGTCGTGGTCGAAGGAGACCTTCATCTCCATCAGCGTGTCCACGTCGTCGGGACTGCGGCCGGCCTTCTCGATCCCCTCCTGCAGCGCCGGGATCAGCGTGTCGGTGTAGAGCGACGGCGCCTTGCCCGACGTGGTGATGAAGCCGTCGGCGATCCGGCCGGCCAGACGGGTCGCCGCCGGTCCGGAGGCGCCGATGTAGATCGGAACGGGCTGCTCGGGACGGTCGTAGATGGTCGCCTTGTCGGTCCGGTAGTAGGTGCCGTCGAAGGTCACCCGCTCCCCCGACCAGAGCTGCTCGATCAACGTCACCGACTCCTTGAGCCGGGCGAACCGCTCCTTCTGCTCGGGCCACGGCAGGCCGAGCGGCACCTCGTTGAGCGACTCGCCGGTGCCCACCCCGAGCACGATCCGCCCCGGGTACATCGACCCGAGGGTGGCGAACGCCTGCGCGATGACGCCCGGGTGGTACCGGATCGTCGGCGTGAGCACCGAGGTGCCCAGGATCACCCGCGACGTCCGGGCGCCGACCGCACCGAGCCAGGGCAGGGACGCCGGCGCATGGCCGCCGTCGTGCCGCCATGGCTGCAGGTGGTCGGAGATGAACACCGAGTCGAACCCGTTGGCCTCCGCGCTCACCGCCAGGTCGGCCAGTTCGCTCGGCCCGAACTGCTCGGCCGATGCCTTGTATCCGAACCGGAACGGCGGTGGCGTCATGCCGACATCCCTTCGATCGGGCGGGTGGTCCGCCGCGGCGCAGGTCTTCGAGCATGCCACTTGTGGCGGCCGGGCGGCCGCCGAGCCCCCGGCCGGATCGGGTCGGTGGGCGGCCGGGTCGGTGGGCAGCCGGGTCAGCTGGTGACCAGCTTGGCGATGGCGATCAGGCCGACGACGACGATCACCCCGCGCAGCACCGGCGGCGGCAGCCGGCGACCGATCTTGGCGCCGAGGAATCCGCCGATCGTCGAGCCCACCGCGACCAGGGCCACGTACGGCCAGTCCGGCTCGGCGATCACGATGAAGACCACCGCGGCGACCCCGTTGACCAGGCCGGTCAGCATGTTCTTCATCGCGTTGTTGCGCTGCATGTCGCCGCCGCGCAGCGCCCCCATCAGCCCCATCATCAGCACGCCCTGGGCGGCGCCGAAGTAGCCGCCGTAGACACCGCAGCCCAGGATGCCGGCCCACAGCCCCGGCCCGGGGCGTTCCGGATCGCGGGCCCGGCCCCGGGCGGCGATCCGCCGGTTGATCGCCGGACCGGCCACGACGAGCACCAGGGCCAGCGCGATGAGCACCGGCACGATCGCCTTGAACGCCTGCGCCGGCAGGACCAGCAGCAGCAGCGCCCCGATGACCGCGCCGATCAGCGACGCGCTGCCCAGCACGAGCAGCGACCGGCGCTGGCCGGCCAGCTCCGCCCGGTATCCCCAGGCGCCGGTGAAGGAGCCGGGCACCAGGCCCAGCGTGTTGGTGATGTTGGCGGTCAGCGGGGACAGGCCGACCGAGAGCAGCACGGGGAACGTGATCAGCGTGCCGGACCCGACGACGACGTTGATCGTGCCGGCCCCGATCCCGGCCGCGAACACGGCCAGGGCCTCCCACCAGCTCACCCCCGACCTCCCCGTCTGCTCGGTCCCGCCTCCGACCGGCCGCTGCGCCGGACCTCCGGCACGATGCCACATGCGCCACCGCGCCGGTGCGTACAGTCGCTGGCACCCGACGCACGTCACACCCATCGCCCCACCCAGCGCGGACATCCCGTCGCACACTGCATCGCCGAGGGAGGACCCGGTGCCGGCTCGCCGCCTGCTGCCCACCGACGAAGCGGTCGACCTGCTCAAGCTGGTCCGCGAGATCGCCGGCCGGGAGCTGGCCCCGCGGGCGGCCGAGCACGAGGCCGCCGGCCGGTTCCCGCGCGAGGTCTTCACGATGCTCGGCCAGACCGGGCTGCTCGGCCTGCCGTACCCGGAGGACGTCGGGGGCGGCGGCCAACCGTACGAGGTCTACCTGCAGGTGCTCGAGGAGGTCGGCGCGGTCTGGGCGAGCGTCGGCGTCGGGATGAGCGTGCACGTGCTCAGCTGCTTCCCGCTGGCGACGTTCGGCACCGACCGCCAGCGGGCGGACTGGCTGCCGGATCTGCTGGCCGGTGACCTGCTCGGCGCGTACTGCCTGTCCGAGGCCCAGGCCGGGTCCGATCCCGCGGCCATGCGCACCACGGCCCGGCGCGACGGCGACGAGTACGTCCTGAACGGCGCGAAGGCCTGGACGACGCACGGCGGCGAGGCCGACTTCTACCTGGTGATGGCCCGCACCGCCGACGACCGGACCGGCATCTCCAGTTTCCTCGTGCCGGCCGGCACCCCGGGTCTGAGCGCCGATCCGCCCGAGCACAAGATGGGGCTCACCGGCTCCACGACCGCGACCATGCTGTTCTCCGACGTCCGCATCCCGGTCGAGCGGCGGATCGGCGACGAGGGCCAGGGGCTGCAGATCGCGCTGGCGGCGCTGGACAGCGGCCGGCTGGGTATCGCGGCGGTCGCCACCGGCCTGGCCCAGGGCGCTCTGGACCGCGCCGTCGCCTACGCCCGGGAACGGGAGACGTTCGGCCGCGCCATCATCGACCACCAGGGCGTCGGCTTCCTGCTCGCCGACATGGAGGCCGCGGTCCAGGCGGCCCGGGCCACCTACCTGCACGCCGCCCGGCTGCGCGACCAGGGTCTGCCGTTCGGCCGCGAGGCCTCCGTCGCCAAGCTGGTCGCGACGGACAACGCGATGAAGGTGACCACGGACGCCGTCCAGGTGCTGGGCGGGTACGGCTACACCACCGACTTCCCGGTCGAGCGCTACATGCGGGAGGCCAAGGTGATGCAGATCTTCGAGGGAACCAACCAGATCCAGCGCCTGGTCATCTCCCGCTCGCTGCGCAAGGACGACCGCGGCGCCATCGGGCGGGCCACGGGCTGACGCGCCCCTCCTCGCGTTTCCGCCCCCACCCCGGCCGGACATCCGCAACCCGCACCGCACCGCACCCCGATCCAGCCTCACCGCGGAACATCCGCCGGGCTAGAGCGCGCCGCGGACCGCCTCGCCGATCGTCGCGAGCACCGCCGCGAGGTCGGTCCGGGATGTCCGCACCTCCACCACGTGCACCCCGCCCCGGTTCCGCAGGGCGGCGTCCAGGTCGGCGGTCGTGCCGGCCCGCGTGTACCGGTGCCCGAACGCGGTCACGGCCGCGGCCAGCTCGGCACCGTGCGGGGTGCCGAAGACCCGCTCGAAGGCGGGCGCGTGCGCGGGGTCGCCCGACTCGAGAGTGCCGAAGATCGCGCCGCCGTCGTTGTTGCCGACCACGATGGTCAGCTCGGGCCGGGGCTCGGCCGGTCCGATGATCAGCCCCGTCAGATCGTGCAGGAAGGTCAGGTCGCCGAGCAGCGCGACCGTCGGACCGTCCGCGGGGGTGGCGGCCAGCGCCGCGCCGACGGCGGTGGACACGGTGCCGTCGATGCCGGCGACCCCGCGGTTGGCGATCAGCCGCAGCCCGTCCCGCGGGGGTGCGGTCAGCGCCAGGTCGCGTGGGGGCTGGGAGGACCCGACGACCAGCGTCGACCGGGCCGGCAGCAGCGCCACCAGGTCGCGGACGAGCCGCGGCGACGCGGACAGGTCGAGCCCGTCGATCACCCGGCCGACGGCCCGGCCGGCCACCGCGTCGGCCTCGCGCCAGCGGCCGGCCCACTGCTCGTCGGGCAGATTTCCCAGGTCGGGCAGGCCCGGGGCGACCGACCGGACCGTTCCGGACGGGTCGGCGTAGGCCGCCGGGTGGGCGACCACGTCGACCGTCACCCGCGGATCGCCGAGCAGCTGCTGGACCGGACGGAACAGGGTCGGCCGGCCCAGGACGATGACCCGGTCCGGTCGGGCGGCCGCCAGGAACCCCGGCGCGGACAGCAGGTGGATCCCGGCCGCGAGGGCGCGCCCGCCGGCGGCCCCGCCGGCCTCGGCGACCACCAGGTGCCCGGCGTCCGCGACGAGGGACGCCCACGGGTGGGTCAGGTCGGCGACGAACCGCACCCGCTCCCCCGACGCGGGCGCCGGCACCGCGGGCGCGTCGGCCAGCACCGGCGTCACGGTTCCGGTCCAGGGCCCGGCCCGGCCGGACAGCGGCTCGGGCCAGCCGTCGAGAGCGAGGTGGTCCCCGGGGCCCGGCCCGGGTGCGCCCGGCGCGTCCGGCACGGCCCCCGCGTCCGGCACGTCCGGCAGCAACGGTTCGGTCAGCGGCACGTTCAGCTGCGCCGGGCCGGATGGGCTCCCCCAGCTGCCGGCCGCGGCCGACCAGGCCCGACCGGTCATCGACCGCCAGTGCGCCTGCTGGCCGGGCCGGGTGGTGGCAACGCCGAACTCGTGGAAGAAGCGCAGCGCCGGCCCGAAGAGGGCGCGCTGGTCGATCGTCTGGTTGGCCCCCACCCCGCGCAGCCAGGGCGGGCGGTCCGCGGACAGCACGACCAGCGGCACCTGCCCGTGGGCGGCCTCCAGGACGGCCGGGTGCAGGTTGGCGACCGCGGTGCCGGAGGTGGTCACGACGACGACCGGCCGGCCGGAGCCGCGGGCCAGGCCCAGCGCCAGGAAGCCGGCGGTCCGTTCGTCGATGCGGACGTGCAGGCGCACCCGACCGGCCGCGTCGGCCGCGTGCAGGGCCAGCGACAGCGGGGCGTTGCGCGAACCGGGCGCGAGCACCGCGTCGGTGAGGCCGCAGGCGATCAGCTCGTCGACGAGCACCCGGGCCAGCGCGGTCGACGGGTTCACCGGCCGCCCGGCCTACCGACGGCCGCCGCCGCTGGTCCGCAGTGCGGTCGCCCGGCCCGGCATTCGTCGCTCACAACCAGCCATTCTGACCGATCACCGAGCCGAGCCGTGACGTTCACCGCCCGGGCGGCCCGGCCGCGGGACATCTCGAGGTGGTCGGGGGGCGGGTCCGGATTCGCGGCGAGCCACCGGACGGCCGTCGACGGGCCCGCGACAATCGCGCCGAGGGGCCACCCAGAACGGGTCCACTTGCCGTTTTCGGACCGGCTGGATCGATTCCGGAGGGCCGAAGGCGGCAAGTCGGCGGCGGTTTGCGCCGGCCGACCGACCGACCAACCCACCCAACCCGAAGCCCGGCCGGCCGGCCGGGCGTCAGACCGGCCGGATCGTCCAGGCTCCGCGGTGCAGGACACCGGTCACGGCCAGGCCCTCGTCCAGCACGACCAGGTCGGCGACCGCCCCGGGGACCAGGGTGGGGTCGGCCAGGCCGAGCACCCGGGCCGGGTTGACCGACGACTGGCGCACTGCCGTGGTGAGGGCTTCCGCGCGGGGCCGGCCGCTGTTGGTGACGGCGAAGCGGAAGACCTGATCCATGGTCGCCGTGCTGCCGGCGATGGTGTCCGTCCCGGACACCCGGGCGACCCCGTCGCGCACGTCGACGTCCAGGGCGCCGAGCCGGTAGGCACCGTCGGCCATGCCGGCCGCGGCCATCGCGTCGGTGACCAGGCCGACGCGGTCGGCACCGACCTTGGCGGTGACGTCCCGGTAGAGCGCGGGGTGCAGGTGCACGCCGTCGGTGATCATCTCGACGGTGACCCGCGGGTCCTCCAGCAGGGCGATCACCGGACCGGGCTCGCGGTGGTGCACCGGCCGCATCGCGTTGAACAGGTGGGTGGCCACGGTGGCGCCGGCGTCGATGGCGGCGAGCGCCTGCTCGTACGTGGCGTCGGTGTGCCCGACCGCGGCGACCGCGCCAGCGTCCACGATGCGCCGGATCGCGGCCGGCCCGCCGTCCCGCTCGGGCGCCAGGGTGACCATCCGGATCGTGCCCCGACCCGCCGCGAGCACCCGCTCCAGCTCGGCCGCATCGGGGTCCCGCAGCGCGGCGGGGTCGTGGGCCCCGCACCGGCGCCCGGACAGCCACGGACCCTCCAGGTGGATGCCGGCCACCAGGCCCTCCTGGACCTGCTCGCTCAGCACCTCGACCTGCCGCCGCAGCTCGTCGGGGAAGGCGGTGACCAGCGAGGCGATCATCGTGGTGGTGCCGTGGCGCCGGTGCAGCTCCACCGCCGCCTTGCTCGCCGCCACCGTGGCCTCCGGGAACGCCCCACCCCCACCGCCGTGCACGTGCATGTCGACGAATCCGGGGACGATGGTGACGTCGCCCAGATCCCGGTCGGCCGGGCGCGGGGGCAACCCGGCGCCGAGCGCGCGGACCCGACCGTCGGCGATCTCGATCCATCCCGGCCGGAGCAGCTCGGCACCGGTGGCGATGGTGTCGGCGGTGATCAACATGGGTTCGGCTTTCTCTCGCTCGCGCCTGGGAAGTCGATCATGGCGTTCCCCGACCGCGGGACCGGCGACGCGCCGGATCGGGAGCCGAGAAACGCCATGACCGCCCTGGGGATGGGACGGGACGGTGGTCAGATGCCCTGCCAGGCCGGCTTGGCCCGGTAGGTCTCGCGGTAGTAGTCGGCCAGCTGCAGCCGGCTCGCGGCGGCCCCGTCCAGCAGCACGGTGACGTGCGGGTGGTGCTGCAGGATGGTCCCCGGCCACAGCGCACTGACCGCGCCCTCGACCAGATGGTGCACCGCTTCGGCCTTTTGCGGTCCGGTGGCCACCAGCACGATGTGCCGGGCCGACATGATCGTGCCCAGGCCCTGGGTCAGGCAGTGGGTGGGCACCGCGTCGACGTCGCCGCCGAAGAACCGGGCGTTGTCGATCCGGGTCTGCCGGGTCAGCGTCTTGATCCGGGTGCGGGAGGCCAGGGAGGAACCCGGCTCGTTGAAACCGATGTGGCCGACGGTGCCGATGCCCAGGATCTGCAGGTCCACCCCGCCGGCGGCGACGATCGCGTCCTCGTAGGCCGCGCAGAACGCCGGGATGTCGGTGGCCAGGCCGTCCGGACCCCGCACGGCGCCCGGAGCGAAGTCGACCCGGTCGACGAAGTCCTTGTGGATGACGTTGCGGTAGGTCTCCGGGTGGTCGACCGGCAGCCCGACGTACTCGTCGAGGGTGAAGCCGCGGGCCTGGGCGAAACTGACCCGGCCGGCAGCGTAGCGGGCGGCGAGCTCGTCGTAGATGGCCAGCGGGGACGACCCGGTGGCCAGGCCCAGCACCGCGGTCGGCTTGCGCTGCACCAGGCTCTCGATGGCGTCGGCGGCCAGCGATCCGATCGCCGCGGTGTCCGGGAGAATGACGATTTCCATTGACTTCCTCACATCTTTGAATCGACAACGACTGTGGTGAAAGGGCTGTCGGGTGGGTCGCCGGCGCTCGACCGGCGACCCACCCGGGGGTCGGCTATCCGTTGACCACCAGCAGCAACTGGGCGGCGCTGAGCTCCCCGCCGGCGGCGACCAGGTCGGCGGTGACGATGTCGTCCGGCTTCTTCTCCATGACCACCACGGGCACGATCGGATTGCGACCGGCGGCGACGACCGCGGGCACGTCGTAGGTGATGACGGGCTGGCCGACCACCACGCGATCGCCCACCGCGACGTGCGGGGTGAAGCCCTCCCCCTTCAGCTGGACCGTGTCCAGACCGAGATGGACCAGCACACCAACGTTGTCGTCGCTGACGATGATGTACGCGTGCGGGAACATCTGCAGCACCTTGCCGGTGATCGGGGCGACCGCGTCGACGATCTCGCGCGGCGGATCGATCGCCGCACCGTGACCGACGATGCCCTGGGCGAAGGTCGGGTCCGGCACGTCCGACATCGGCACGGCCCGGCCCTGGACCGGAGCCAGGATCGGCGTGCGGCCGGCGGTCTTCACGACCGGCGGCGCAGGCTGCACGGCCGCGGCGGCGGGCACCGCCTCGGCAACGGGCGCGGCCTCCGCTGCGATCGCCGGCGCGGGACCGGCCATGGCGTCCTTGATGTCGTTCTTGAGCAGCTCGGCCTGGGTGCCGAAGATGGCCTGCACGTTGTTGCCGACCTCGATCACGCCGGCGGCGCCGAGAGCCTTGAGCCGGGCCTTGTCGACCTGGTTCTTGTCGGCGACCTCCATCCGGAGCCGGGTGATGCAGGCGTCGACGTTGACCAGGTTCTGGCGACCGCCGAACGCGGCGATCAGCTGCTCGGCCTTGGTGCTCGCCTTCGTGGCCACGGCGGACCCGGTGGTGCCGCCAGCCATGGCGGACTCGATGCCGCCGGGCACGGCCACGGCGCCGGGGGCGTCCTGGAGATTGGCGGCCTGCTCGGCCTCGAACTCGTCCTCCGGCTCACGGCCCGGGGTGCGCAGGTTCCACCAGCGGATGACCAGCCGGAACAGCACGTAGTAGACCGCGAAGAAGATCACGCCCATCACCAGCAGCATCCAGACGTTGTTCGCGGCCGGAGCGGTGCCGTAGAGCAGGAAGTCGATCAGGCCGGCCGAGAACGAGAAGCCCAGGTGGATGTCGAGCATGTAGGCGATGGCCAGGGACAGGCCGGTCAGCACGGCGTGCACGACGTAGAGCGGGAAGGCCACGAACATGAAGGCGAACTCGAGCGGCTCGGTGACGCCGGTGAGGAATGCGGTGATGGCGGCGGCACCGAGGATGCCGAACGCGATCTTCTTCTGCTTCTTGTTGGCCATGTGGATCATCGCCAGCGCGGCGGCGGGCAGGCCGAACATCAGGATCGGGTAGAAGCCGGAGGTCAGCAGACCGGCGGTGGTGTCGCCGGCGGCGAAGCGGGTCAGCTCGCCGGTGACGACGGTGCCGGCCGGGGTCTGGTAGTCGCCGTAGATGAACCAGATGTAGGTGTTCAGGATGTGGTGCAGTCCCAGCGGGATCAGCATACGGTTCGCGAAACCGTAGGTGAAGGCGCCGAAAGCACCCGCACCACCGATGAACTGGCCCACGCCGGTCAGGCCGGCGTTGAAGATCGGGTAGAAGTAGCTCAGGGCGAAGCCCATGATCAGCGAGGCCACCGAGACGACGATCGGCACGAAGCGCCGGCCGCCGAAGAAGCCGAGGTACGAGGGCAACTGGATCGTGTGGTACTTGTCGAACAGCACCGCGGTGACCAGACCGACCAGGATGCCGGCGAACACGCTGTAGTTGATCATCGCCGGTTTGCCGGCCGCGTCGACCACGCCGTCCAACACCACCGGTGACATGGTCTTGAAGACCGCGGCGATGACCAGGTAGCCGGCCGCGGCGGCCAGCGCCGTCGAGCCGTCGGCCTTCTTGGCGAAGCCGATGGCCACGCCGATGGCGAACAGCAGGGGCAGATTCTCGAAGACGGCGCCGCCCGCGGCGCTCATGGCCTCGAAGAACGGTCCGATGACGGGGGTCTGGATGCCACCCAGCAGGTCGGGCTGGCCCAGGCGGAGCAGGATGCCGGCGGCGGGCAGCAGGGCGATCGGCAGCATCAGGCTCTTGCCCAGGCGCTGCAGCTGCGCGAAGCCGGGAATCCGCAGCCCGGACTTGGACTTGGGTGCCTTCTTCGTCGTCGCCGCGGCGGCGTCGGTCTTCACGGTGGTCATGAGCGTCCTCGCACGGGTCGGTCCTTCTGTGTGGGCGGGGCGGGCAGTTCGTGTGAATTGGTTTAGACCAACTGACTGGAGATAGATTGGCATAGACCAATCGGGCCGTCAAGGGGTTCGTCTTGATTGGTCTACGCCAATTTGGGTAGGGTCGGGATCGACAGCGACCACCCGCCGGTGAGGGGACGAGCGACGTTGGTGAAGGTGCCGAAGTACTACCAGGTCAAGAGCCAGATCCTGACGCTGATCGCCGGCTCGGAACCGGGGTCGCCGGTGCCCACCGAGCGGGAGCTGGCCGAGCGCTTCGCGACGTCCCGGACGACCGTGCGGCAGGCCATCGCCGAGCTGGTGGTGGACGGCCGGCTGGAGCGCACGCAGGGCCGCGGCACGTTCGTCGCGCAGCCCAAACTGATGCAGGTCCGGCAGCTGACGTCCTTCTCGCAGGACCTGCAGGAGGAGGGGTGGCGACCGGGCAGCGTGGTCCTGTCGATCGACGAGCGGCCGGCCGGCGCGGACGTCGCCCGGCACCTGGGCATCGCACCGGGGTCGGTCTACCACCGGGTCGAGCGGCTGCGCACGGCGGGCGAAGAGCCCATCGCCCACGAGATCGCCCACCTGCCCGGGCCGCTGCCCGGACTGGCCACGCACCTGGCCGCCCTCGGCTCGCTCTACCGGACCCTGCACGAGGTGTTCGACACCGACATCGCCGCCGTCGAGGACGTCATCGAGACCGCGCTGGCCGACCCGCTGGAGGCCTCACTGCTCGGGGTGGACACCGGTCTGCCCATGCTGCTGGTGCACCGCAGCGGGTGGGCCGAGGACGGCCGGATCGTCGAGTGGACCCGATCGGTGTTCCGCGGCGACCGGTTCCGGTTCGTCGCCCGGCACCGGCTGGGCGACGACGTGCCGATGCCGATGCTCACCGGCTCCTGACGCGCCGCGCGGCGACCGGTCGGCACCCGGCCCGTCGGCCGCCCGGTCCGCGTCGCCCGTCGGTGGAGCGGCGAGGTCACCGAGTTCGACCGTCGGCGCCGTCGATCGGCTCGACGCCCGGTCAACCGGTCGCTGGGAATCGGCCGGCTGGGTTCCGCGTCTGTTGACCTCGGGTCGGTCGCCTTGGTGCGTCCCGAAACTTCCGGAAGCGCCCGGGGGACGACGTGGGATCGATCCACAAGGATGTGCGGATGCTGCGGTGGGACGGCGTGCTGAACGCACGGGACTTGGGTGGACTCCCGCTGATCGGGGGTGGCAAGACCACATTCGGGCAGGTGGCCCGCTCGGATCCATTCGGGCAAGTTGAGTCCGTTGGGCTGGCAGCAGCTCATCGACAGCGGCGTCCACACCATCGTCTCCCTGGAAACGCGCGGCCTGCCGGCGGAGGATGCGGCCAGGGCAAATCTGCCGTTGTCACCGCCCACCGGCTCCGACCTGGATGTCGTGGGGCTTCCCGTCGAGGACGGTTCGGATGAGAAGTTCATGGGCCGGTGGGCGAGGACAGGACTGTGGGCGACGCCCCTGTATTTCGCCGACGCGCTGCAGCGCTGGCCGTCTCTCATCGGCCGGGCTGTCACCACGATCGTCAGCGCTCCACCGATGGTGCTCATGCACTGCAGTCGTGGCCATGACCGAACCGGCCTCACTGCGGTCGTCATCCTGCACTTCGCCGGGGTCACGCTCGACGGGATGGTGGCGGACTACCTCCTGAGCGCCCACAGCCTGACCGTCGACGACCCGACGTCGCAGACCTTCCTCGACGAGGCCCTGGCCGGAGCCGACGTGACCGCCCACCAGGCCATCGGTGGCGCTGTCGATGTGATCGACGACGCTTGGCGACGCCGAGCCGGAGTGACCGACGCGACCGTCGCTGCACTCCGACATCGGATGGTCGGCCCACGTCGGCCGGCTCGGACGTCCCCGGCGGGCCGACAACCGCTCCAGTGAGCCCAGCGCCATTCGATCCGCCCGGCACCTCGACGTCACCGAGGTCGCCCGACGCGCGCCACCCTGCGGAGCGGCGCGGTCATGCCACCCCTGGAAGTGCAGCCGCGACCTCCCCCGGCCGGTCCATCGATGCCCCTGAACACGCTGCCGGCGGCGCCGTGCATGTCCGGACGGCACCGGGCCGGATGGTCCGGTGACCGAACCGCCGGCGGCCACCCGGGGCCACGGATCGTCAGCCGGCCCGGGGTGGCGCCAACCGTTCGTCCAGCCAATCAAAGATCCGCTGCGCGGTGACCGTGCGGGCCAGCGGCTGGCAGTGCTCGGCCGCCCCCTCGGCGGCGGTGAAGCCAACGAGGGTGGAGACCGGCGCGGTCAGCGCGGCGAGCCGCTCGGCCTGTCCTGGCCAGAACTGCTCGCCGTCCGGGCTGGTCACCAGCAGCGGCGTGGTGATCGCGCCGGCGACGCCGGCCATGCTGTATTCGCGCACCGCCCGGATGGTCCGGGCGTAGCCGGTGGTGCCGTACGGGCGGGCGCGCAGTAGCCAGGTTCGCGCGGTCTCCGGCGAGAATGCCATGCCCAGCCGCATGTCCCGGTCGAACGCATCGTCCTTCCCCTCGTCGAGCAGGGCGATCAGACTCTTGGGCAGGTGCGACAGCCACGACGCGGAAACGTCGACGACCCCCGGGTCGGTCACGGCCGCGGCGAACCGGTGCTCGAACGCCAGGGCGCGGGCGACCCAGTACCCGCCCTGGCTGATGCCGTAGACGGTGATCCGCGCGGGATCGACCCCGTCGAGTGCGGACACGAAGTCGTACACCGGGGTCAACACATGCTCCCAGTCCGGGCGGAAGGGGACGCCCCGCTCGAAGAACTGGGACTGCTGGCCGGGTCCGTCGAACATCAACACCTGGTATCCGCGCTCCAGCGCGGCGGCCCCGGTGGCCCCCCACAGCCCGGCAAGGGACCCGTCGCTGCCGTTCACCAGCACGAGCGTCGGCGCGTCCGCGGCCGCCCGGTTCGACCGGAAGAACCAGCCGGGCAGCGAAGCCTGTTCGTAGGGGATGTCGACGCGTCGGGCATCCAGGGGCGTGTTCGCCACGAACGACTCCCAGGCGTCGAATGACTCGCGGAAGGTCGGCAGCAGTTCGGCCGACTCCGGTTCCGACTCCGACAGGGAGCCGGCCGCATTGACCGCGACGCCGAAGTAGGCCGACGCCCGCAGGAAACCGCGGGCCGCGCTGACCCGATGACCACCGGCGGCGCACGCCCGGGCAGCCGCCCCCGTGCGCCGTCCCATCTCGCGCCACGTCCGGAACCAACCGGCGTGGTCGTGCCGGCCGATCCCGGCGGCCGCGGCGAGCACCTCCCCCCCTCGGCCGCGCCGCCGACGGACTGCCCGAGCAGGGTGCGAATCTCGAAGTCGAAGTCCGGGTTGGTGGAGAACGGGGTGATGGTCGCGGAGTGCTGGATCATGATGTGTCGTCCTGTCGGTCGGGTGCCGCCGGCGGCGGCGGTGGATGGAAAGCCGGGATGCGCCGTTGCGCGTCAGACGCGGGCGGGCCGGCCGGTCATCGCCCGGACGGCGTCCGTGCTGCCCGGGCTGCGGCGGGCGGCGGCCGCGTGCCAGATCACCAGGAGCAGGCCGACGGTGTTGATGACGATGTCGGAGATGAGCAGCAGCCCACCGTTGTTCACCGCGACATCATGGTTGACCACCAGTTGGAACACGTGCCCGCCGGCGGCTCCGAACCCGAAGACGGCGGTCCCGATCACGATCGCGACCTTTCCCACCAACGGCGCCGCCCGGCGGCCGAGAATGAAGGCCATCACCCCAAAGCCGAGGCTGGACAGCGCCAGTTCGAGCTGGAAGGGGCTCTGCGCCCAACCGATGGTCTTGGCGGCGTAGTCGCCGAAGAAGGCGTGCATGACGAAGTTGACGGTCTGCCCGACCCCGATCGCCCAGACGACGAACGAGTTCAGCAGCGCGCCGCTGACGAACTCGGTGGTGCGGTGACCCCGCCGGCGGCCGATCCGGATCAGCGCGACGAGCAGGCCGATCACGAAGGTGGTCGTCAGGTAGTTGGCGATCAGTGCGGTGAGGATCTGGGTGATCATGACGGGCTCCTTGGCTGCGTGAGGCGTCACTCAGTGGTCGTTCGCGTGACAAACAAAGAGTCGCTGGTTCGCCCGGGCCGGCGACTGTACATTTCGCCTAGTCAGCTGTCCGGGCCCCACTCCGGCGCCTCGGACGGGCGGGAGCCGACCGATCGACGGGAGACGGATGCGCTGGCCCGGCATCGTGGAGCAGGTCGCGACAGCCGCGATCCGATCGGCCGGGGCGGGCACCCCGACCGTCCTGGACATCACCGGGCCGTCGGGATACGGCAAGAGTTCGCTGGCCCGGTGGGTGACCCGGCAGTTTCCGGCGGGGCAGGTGCTGCGGGCGACGGCCCTGGCCGACGACCGGGCCGAGACGTTGGGCGTGCTGCGGCACCTCGACCCCGACCTGCCGGTCGGTGACACCAACCCGTTGCGTGTGGCGCGACATGTCGGACGGCTGATCGACGCCCGCCAGGCGGCCGGGCCGGTCGTGCTGATGATCGACGACCTGCAGTGGGCCGATCCCGAATCGGTAAAGGCGCTGGGTGTTCTGGTCGAGCGGATGGCCGGCGACCGGGTGCTGGTAGTCACCGCTCACCGCCTCGACGGCCCGCACGCGGTCCGGTGGGCCCGGCACGCCGACACCGCCGCCGCGGTGTTCCGGATTCGACTGGACGGTCTGGACGACGAATCCGCTCTGGCCCTGATCCGGCAGGACCGGCCGGACGCATCACCCGACCTGGCCCGACACCTGCGTCGACACACCGGAGGTCGCCCCCTGTCCCTGCGCTCCCTGGTGCAGGAGTACTCCACCCAGGCGCTCGCGGCGATGGCCGAGGCCGGCCGGCTCCCCGCACCGAGCGACCTGGTCGCCCTCATGCGGGACCGGTTGACCCGACTCGAACCGGACGCCGTCGCCGTCCTCGAGGCGCTGGCGGTGCTCGGCGACGGTGGCGCCGACGTCTTCGTGATCGCGGCCGTGGCCGATGTCGCCGACGTCGACCGGGTGCTGGGCCTGCTGGTCGCCCAGCGTCTGGTCCTCGTCGAGGACGAGGCGCTCCCCCGGGCCCGGCTGTTCCATGGCGCCCTCCGGGCCGCCGTCTACGCAACAGTCCCGGCGCCGGCCCGGCAGCGGCTGCACGGCCGGGCCGCCGCCCGGTTGCCCGGACGCCGGGATCGCCTGCACCATCGGGTCGCGGCCGCCCGAGCCACCGACGACGGGCTGGCCGCCGACCTCGACGCCTACGCCGACGACCTGCACCGGGAGCGCCGCTACCGGGCGGCCGCGCGCATCCGCCGGCAGGCCGCCGCCCTGAGCTCGACGCCCGAGGCCCGGGCGCGGCGTGACCACGAGGCCGATTTCGACGCGGTCCTGGCGGTCGACCTGGACGCCGTGACGACCTCGGCCGGTCAGGCCGACGCCGAGCCGCAGGCGCGGTTCACGCTCGGCGCCCGGCTGGTGGTCGAGCGCCGGTACGTCGCGGCCGCGGAGCTGCTGGAGTCGCTGTCCGACGACGACCTGGCATCGCTGGGGGATCTCACCGCCTACCGTGCCCGTGTCCTGCGCGGGTGGGCCATGGTGTCGGCCGGTCACTCGCCCGCAGGAGCCCTGGCCGACCTGACCGCCGCGCAGCGGTCCGCGGTGACCGATCCGGCCCTCGACGGATACCTCGCCATCGCCCTCGGCCAGGCCGTCGCCCTGGCGACGCCGCCGGCGGACCTCGCCGACTTCCGTCGCCTCATGGCGGCCGAGCGCGCGGCTCTGGCGGCGACCCCGGCCGGGCTGGCCAGGCTGGCCTGGCGTGGATCGTCGATGGCCCTCAGTGGCATCCAGCGGATGGCCATCGCCGACCTGGACATCGTGATCTCCCGGCTGGGCGACGGGATCGTCGACTTCGGCGACGGCGTCTTCTACGCGTTCCAGGGGTTGGCCTACTTCTTCGACGGCCAATGGGGACGCGCCGCCATCGGCATCGACCTGGCCCGCGCCGGCGCCCAGGGCCGACCGGCACCGCTGACGGCGACCTTGCTGCCGCTCGCCGCCGTGATCGCCGGTGACGCGGAGGCCGCGCGGACGATGCTGGCCGAGGCGCGCCGGCTGCGGGTGCAGAGCCCCCAGCCCGCGGCCGTGTCCGCGGCCGACATCGTCGAGGTCGTCACCGCCGCCCTGCTCGGCACGCCCGCCGAACGTCGACGGTGGCTCGAGCGGCGCACCGCCGACGTCGGGGACCCACTGGTCCAACCGCCGCTGACGATCCCGCTGATCAGCATGGTGACCCAGTCGATCGCCGCGACCTGGGCCGGCCGGACCGACGCCGCCCGAGTCTGGGCCGGCCGGCTGCGGAGCACCCCGCTGACCTCGTGGACCGGGCCCGTCGCTGACTGGCTCGAGGCTCGGACCGAGGACGACCGGACGTTCGTCGAGCAGGTCGAACCGTTGTCCGTGGCCGGGCTCCCGGAGATACCCGTCCTCGCCGCCCTGCTGCACGCCGATCTTCGGGAGCGCGCGACCGGAGCCGTCCACCGCGCCGCCGACCAACGGTTACGGCAGGCTCTGGCCGACTTCGGCGGGCAGGGCCTGCTCTCCGCACCGTTCGGCCCCGAACCGGTCGATCGGACCAGCGGCAACGAGACCGCCGAGATGTCACCTGTGCTGGCCGCGCTGACCGACCGCGAACGGGAGATCGCCACCCTGCTGCTCGAAGGGATGAGCTACGCGCAGATCGGCCGGGAGCTGTTCGTCACCCGGTCGACGGTGTCGTTCCACCTCACCCGCATCTACGCCAAGACCGGCACGAGTTCACGACACGAGCTGGCCCACCTCATCCACCTGCGAAAGACCATGGGCAGGGCCGGGTGACGGACCTCGCCTGCCCGCACCCGGCCGGCTAGACCGGCGGCCGGCCCGTCGGGAACCCGCCATTGCTGGACAGCACCTGGCCGTTGATCCAGCGCCCCCGATCGGACAGCAGGAACCCAACCAGATCGGCGGTGTCGCGCGGCACACCGAGCCGCCCGGCGGGGCGCGCCGTAATCAGCTCCGCGCGCAGTTCGTCGTTCATCCATCCGGTGTCCGCCGGACCCGGGTTGACCACGTTGGCCCGCAACCCCAACCCGCCCAGCTCGTGGGCAGCCGCCGGTACGATCCGGTCGAGAGCGCCCTTGGTGGCACCGTAGGGCACGTGACCCACCATGTGGTCGCTGGTCAGTGCGACGACCGAACCACCGCCGCCCGGCAATTGCCGGGCGAACGCCGCGACCAGCAGCCCCGAAGCCCGCACGTTGACCGCGTCGTGTCGGTCGAAGCTCTCGACCGTGGTGTCCAGGATCGTCGAGTCGACGCTCTCACAACGCGAGAGAAGCAGCGCAGCAAGTGCTCCCGAGTATCTACGCGCCCGATCGACCAGCGCGGCCGCGGCGCCGGCATCCTCCAGATCGGCCGGGAGCAGCTCGACCTTGCGACCCGTCGCACGCAACTCGTGCGCCAGCCGTTCCGGGTCACCGAGTCACCGTCGAGTCCGATCCGACGGTCGTACGGCGACCAGAACGAGAGCACGAGGTCCCACTCGTCGGCGGCCAGGCCGGTCGCGATGGCCGCGCCGATGCCGCGGCGGCGGCCGACACCGGTGATGAGGGCGGTGGGCGTCATCAGGTCATCGTGGCAGCTGTCGCCCCGGCTGTGGCGCTGCCCGGACGTCCGCCCGGAGCAGCCGGACGGTCAGTCCAGCCCGGGCTCCGGCCCGAAGACGAAGCTGCGACCGGTGACGTACCGGGGCGCGATCCGGACGAAGACGTGCTTGCGGGTGGCGACCCAGGGCTGCAGGCCGGACTCGGCGGCGTCCTCGTAGTCGGCGCCCCACTCGGCCGGGTGCGCCTGACCCTTGACGACCACGCTCCAGCCGGAGGTCTGGTCGAATCCGTCGATCTCCAGCGCGACGACGTCGTTGACGGTCAGCGCCGCGAGCTTGGTGCCCTGGGCGGTGCGGAAGACCAGGGTGCCGTCCTGCACGACGTAGTTGATCGGGAAGATCTCCGGCTCGCCGCCGACGGTCATGGCGAGGCGACCAAACTGGTTGCTGCGCAGCAGGTCCCAGCAGGCCTCGGCGGTCAGCTCGGTCACGGCGGAGAGGGTGTCGGTCATGGCTCGATCGTGGTCGACGGGTGACCCGGCCGACCAGAGCCGAAAGTCCCCTCCGGCAGCAGGGCGGCCACCCGGCGCAGCCGAGCCAGCCAGCGGGCGGCGCGCTCGGGATCGGCCGTGACCCGGTCGATCCGGTCCGGGTCCGGGGGGACCGCGGCCACCGCCAGCGAGCCGTCGACCGGCCGCGGCGCCGCGGCGCAGACGTCGTCGGCCAGCAGCACCCCGGTGCCGAGGCCGCAGGCGTACGGCAGATCGGGCAGGGCGGCGGCCGCCGCCACCCCGGCGGCCAGGCCGACCGCGCTGTCGACCGCGGACGAGACCACCGCGGGCACGCCGGCCGCCGCGGCCAGGGCCAGCGCGGCCCGGACCCCGCCCAACGGCGCCACCTTCACGATGGCCACGTCGGCGGCGTCGGCGAGGCGGACGGCGTGCGGGTCGTCGGCCCGGCGGATCGACTCGTCCGCGGCGACCGCCGGCCGGATCCGGGCGCGGACCGCGGCCAGGTCGGCCAGCGTCGGGCACGGCTGTTCCACGTACTCCAGTCCCCCGGCGGCGTCGTCCAGCCGAGCGATCGCCGCCACCGCCTCGTCGACCCCCCACGCCCCGTTCGCGTCGATGCGGATCCGGCCGTCCGGACCGAGCGCCGCCCGCACCGCCCGGACCCGGGCCAGATCGTCCGCGAGGTCGGTGCCGGGATCGGCCACCTTCACCTTGGCCGTGCGGCACCCGGAGGCGGCGACCAGCTCGGCCGCGACCCCCGGGTCCACCACCGGCACGATGACATTCACCGGAACCCGGTCGCGCACCGCGGCCGGCCACGGCGTCGTCGCCGACTCGATCGCCGACCGCAGCCAGGGGACGCACTCCGCATCCGAGTAGTCCAGGAACGGGGCGAACTCGCCCCACCCGGCCGGCCCGCGGAGCAGCACGCCCTCGCGCACCGTCACCCCGCGGAACCGGTGCACCATCGGCAGCGCGAACACCCGTGCGGTGCCGAGCAGGTCCTGCAGGTCGCCGTTCACGGGGTCATCGTGCCCGCCGGGCGACGCCGTCCCGGCGCGAGGGTCGGGCCCGCCGCGGTCGGGCCCGACCCTCGGCGGTCCCGTGGCGTTCTGCGGCCCGGGCCGATCCGGTGCCGGTCTCGGCCGATCTCGGGCCCGATCAGGGCCCGGGCGTCAGGGAGTGGGGACCTCCGACGGGAGCCGGATCGTCATGGCCACCCCGCCCTCCGATGCCGGCGTGGCCACGATGTCGCCGCCCAGCCGCTGCACCAGCCCGTGCGCGAGGGCCAGGCCGAGCCCGGCCCCGGTCGGCCGGCGGCCCCGGTAGCGGCGGTGCAATTCGCCGGGCACGAACGCCACCGGATAGTCCTCCGGCGCCAGACCCGGACCACCGTCGCGCACCTGGAGGACGGCTCCGGCCGCGGCGGTGGGCCCCGCGCGCAGCGACAGCACCAGCGGCCGGCCGGCCGGCAGCATCCGCAGGGCGTTGCCGGCCAACCCGTCCAGGACCTGCCGCAACCGGCGCGGATCGGTGCGCACCGGGACCGGCCCGGCCGGCAGTTCGAGCCGCAACGGCACCCCGGCCCGGTCGCAGCGGACGCGCCAGACCTGGGCCATCTCGCCGATCAGCGCGGTCAGGTCGACCGGCTGCACGTCCAGGGTGAACCGGTCGGCGCCCAGCCGGGCCAGGTCGAGCAGATCGGAGACGAGCCGGTCCATCCGGGCCGCCTCGCCCTGGATCAGCGTGCCCACATCGGCCTGCTCGTCCGGGGCGACGAGCCCGTCGGCGAGCGCCTGGGCCTGCCCGCTGATCCCGGCCAGCGGTGTGCGCAACTCGTGGGAGACCGAGGCGAGGAACTCGCGCTGCCGGGACTCGCTGTGCCGCAACGCGTCGGCCAGCTCGTTGACCGCGATCGAGACGTCGGCGACCTCGCGCGGGCCGGCGACCGGGACCCGCACGTCCCGCGCCCCGCGCCCCATCTGCCGGGCCAGGTCGGCGGTCCGTCGCAACGGCGCGGACACCACCCGGGCGATGAGCAGCCCGATCAACAGGGCCGCGACCAGGCCCGCGCCGACCGCCCAGATCAGCCGGCCCTCGACGGCGCGTCGCGTCTCGGCGGCGACGTCGGCCGGCGTGACCAGCGCGAACCCGCCGGTGGCGGTGGACCGGGCCTCGACCAGCTGGAGCGCACCGCCCACCGTCGCCCGGCCGGCAGTTCGAGCCGCAACGGCACCCCGGCCCGGTCGCAGCGGACGCGCCAG
>NZ_JBMDXT010000246.1:0-9068 GCF_048594475.1 Nakamurella sp.
CCGCGGGCCAGCTGATTCTTCAGATAGCACGACCGCAGATAGAAGGAGTGCATGACGGCCGGCATCCGGGTGGAATCGGCATTCCAGGTGAGCAGGTCGAAGGCCGGCGGCTCCTCGCCCTTCATCCAGTTGTTGACCACGTAGTTCCAGATGAGGTCGTTGCCCCGCATCAGGTTGAACGTCTTGGCCATGTTGTCGGCGGGCAGGAACCCGGTCTGGTTCATCTGCTGCTCGAGCTTGCTGACGCTGACCTCGTCGGTGAAGACGCCCAGCGCGCCCGGCTGGGAGAAGTCGGTGAGCGTGTTCAGGAAGGTCGCGTTGTTGATGCGGTCCTTGCCGATCGCGTCCAGGTAGGTCAGCGAGATCATGGTCAGGGTCCCGCCCAGGCACAGGCCGAGCAGGTTGACCTTCGGCTGGCCGGTGATCTCCTCGATCACGTCCAGGGCGGTCAGCGGCCCGTTGAGCAGGTAGTCGTTCATGCCGACCGACCGCATCGACTCGTCCGGGTTCCGGTAGCTGATGAGGAACACCGTGTGGCCGTGGTCGACCGCCCACTGCACGAGGCTGCGGCCGGGGGACAGGTCCATGATGTAGTACTTGTTGATCCACGGCGGGCTGAACAGCAGCGGGATCTCGTACGTCTGCTCGGTGCTGGGGCTGTACTGGATGAGCTCCATCAGGTCGTTGCGGAACACGACCTGGCCCGGCGTGACGGCCAGGTTCTTGCCCACCTCGTAGACGCCCTTGCGGTACTGGCTGGGCATGCCGTTGTTGTCGGCCAGGTCCTGCAGGAAGTTCTGGGCGCCCTTCATCACCGACAGGCCGCCGGTCTCGATGGCCCGCCGCATGGCGTCGGGGTTGGTGGCGAAGGTGTTGGTCGGGGCGGCCGCGTCGACCATGGCCTGGGTCAGGAAGGCGACCTTGACCCGCAGCGCGTCCTCGATCGGCGCGCCCTCGACCAGGTCCTCCAGGGCCTGCTCCCACAGTTCGTACTCCTGGCGGAGCAGCCAGAAAGCCGCATTGTCCTTCCATGCGGGGTCGGCGAAGCGCTTGTCCCGCTTCTCCTCGATCGGGCCGTCGACCTTGGCGCCGGCGGCCCGGGCGCCGGCGGTGGCCCACGCGCGGAGGATGCCGGTGGTGTACCGGGTGCCGACCTGCAGGGCCAGGTTGGGCTGGGTCGCCAGCGCCAGGGCGGTGCGGGTGAACGCAGGGATCGCCGCGACGGCGTCGAGCCGGCCCAGCGGAGTGTCCGAGAAGGTGCGCTCCGCCCGGTTGAGGACCTCGGAGATGCTGGCCCGCACGCGCCGGTCGAGGTCCTCCCACGGGGAGGACTCGGGCGCCGGCTTCGCCTTGGGACCCACCTCGTCCCAGGACAGGTCCAGCGGCTTGGCGTCCGCAGCGGTCATGTGAGTTCTCCTCGGTCAGCGGTGGAATTCTCGGTCAGGGCCGCTCCGTTGCGACGTCCCTTGATGCGTCGGCGTTCGTACGTCACCTGGCGGAAGGCCAGGTAGGACTCCTCCAGCGCCTTGCGTTGCTGGGTGGTCAGATCGGGATCCGCCCGGATGGCGACGACGACGGGCGGCGGCGCCTCGTCCAGGTCGGGTTCCGGGGTGGGCGGTCGCAGCGAGTCGGCGGACATCTGCAACGAGTCGGCGATCGCGTTGAGGACCTGGTCCGACGGATCCCGCAACCCGCGCTCGATCTGAGACAGGTAGGGGTTGGAGATGCCGGCCATCGCGGCGAGCTGGCGCATCGGCAGCGAGGCCATTTCCCGCTGTCGGCGAATCATCTCGCCGAGCGACATGGACTCGGACCATGAATGGTTCATCAATTCCAGCCTAGGCGCGGGCGCGCCGTTGCGGGGCGCATCCGGGCCACTCGAAGGGTGACGAAGACTGCAATTGCGGGTCGGAATCGGGCGGAAGGGTCATGCACCGGGCAGCGCCCGCGACCGCCGTCCGCGACGTCCGCAGACCGCCGGATCAAGTCGGCGGTGGCGCCGTATCGGTCGTGCGCATCGCGCTCTCCTCGCCCGCGGGGGATGTCAGCAGTGACTCCCGGTTAACTCCCGGACGCGAAGTTAGCAGCGGAGTTGCTAACCGGCTAACGAATCGCCAATTATGTGACGACCGTCACACTTTGTGAGATCGGTCACCCGAAACGGGGAAGGGCCGGCCCGTCCCCGGGTCGCGTCGTCGATCCGACGACACCCGGATGACCAGTGCAAACGGCGCTCGGCGGACGGTCGAAGATGGTGCGGTGAGCAACGCCGTCCGCATCGACGATCCGCAGGATCCACGCCTGGCCGACTTCCGCGATCTGACCCGGGCGGACCGGCGGCCCGACCGGCCCGGCGGACGCGGCCTGGTGATCGCCGAGGGCACGGTGGTGGTCCGCCGGCTGCTGGGCTCGCCCTATCCGCTGCGGGCGCTGCTGGGCCTGCCGCGCCGGTACGAGGAACTGGCGGGCGACCTGGCCGGGTCCGACGCTCCGTTCTACGTCGTCGACGCCGACCTGATGGCCCGGGTGATCGGTTTCCACCTCAATCGCGGAGTGCTGGCGACGGCCGACCGAATTGTCCCCCCGGCCGCTGCGGAATTGCTGGCAAATGTCCGTTCCGTGGCGGTCCTGGAAGGCGTCGGCGATCACGAGAACCTGGGGTCGATTTTCCGGAATGCGGCCGGGCTGGGGATCGGTGCGGTCCTGCTCGGCGAGGGCTGCGCCGATCCGCTCTACCGGCGCAGCGTCCGCGTGTCGATGGGCACGGTGCTGCACGTGCCCTTCGCGCCGTTGCCGTGGCTGGACGAGGGGGTGGAGATGCTGCGCGGCCACGGATTTCGGCTGCTGGCGATGACTCCGGCCGGGGAGTACCGGCTGGCCGACGCGCCGTTGGACGGGCGGATCGCCGTGCTGGTCGGCTCCGAGGGGCACGGCCTGACCGCTGCGGCGATGGATGCGGCCGACGTGCGGGTGCGCATCCCGATGCATCGCGGCATCGACTCGCTCAACGTGGCCACCGCGGCGGCGATCGCCTTTGCCGCGCTGCCCGGCTGATCCGCCCGATGTCGCCGGCCGCCCGGCCCGTTCGCCCTGCGCCACCGGTCCCGCGCGGCTGGGGCAGACTGGGGCGGTGCAGGGCGATCACGGGGGTGACGGGGTGACCGACCGGTCCGATCCGGACGCCGGCGACCGCCGGCCCACGTTGCGGGTGGTCGGCCCGGACGAGGGTGCCGCCGTCGTGGCCGAATCTTCCGTCGCGACCGCGCCGGCGGAGCCCGGGACCGAGGACCGGCCCGCCGGCGCCGCGCTGCAGCCGGCTCCGGACTCCGCTGCGGACGGCCGGGTGCTCTCCGGTCCGGGCGAGCGGGCGGACTCCGGTCGGATCGACGGTGGCGAAGGCCGCGACGACGCCGGCCCGGATGCCTGCCCGCGGGCTGATGTCGACGCCGGCCGCGACGACGAGGGCGACGGGGACGGCGGGGACGACGAGGACGGGGACGACGGGGACGGGGACGGGGACGAGCGCGACTGGGCGTGGGTCGCCGAGTGGCGGGAGTCGAACGAGCCGACGCCCTGGGCCACGGGTCTGCCCCTCGCGGCGTTCGCGGCCGTGCTGGCCGGGGTGGCGATCTGGGTGCTGTCGGCCGGGCTGGCCGACCGTCCGCTGCTCGCCGTCGTGCTGAACCTGCTGGTGGCCGGGGGTCTGGTCCCGGCGATGTGGCTGTCCCGGAACCTGCCGGTGCTGCGGTGGTTCGCCGCCGGTTCGGCGGTCGGCGTCGTCGGGGGCTGGGTGGCCGCCCTCATGATGCTCTGACCGGCCGTTCGCACGACGTGACCGGCCGCCTCGGCATGATCCGCCCCCGGGCCGTCTGCCCCTGAGTGTCCTCCGGATGTCCGCCACCGGATATCCGCCACTGTGCGGATGTCTCCGGCGCGCGTCGAGGACAGGATCGTCACATGCCGTTCCGGAGACACCGGAACCGGCGGGTGACGATCGGTAGGAGCGAAGACATGGTCTGGACGGCGGCGGGCGCCTTCAACGCGGACGCGGGGTTCGATTTCGAGGCGCGCTGCGCGCTCGGTCGGGCGGCCACGGGCGTCGGCGACGTCGGCCTGGTGCTGGCCACCCTGGACCGGATCGGCGACGGCGGTGCCCAGGCCTGGTTCGACCAGTGGTCGGCCACCGCGCGCGACCTGCAGGTGCGGGCCGGCGCGGCGGCGGCCGCCGGTCACCGGGCGACGGCCGGGTGGGCGTTTCTGGCCGCGGCCGACTACTTCGCCGTGGCGCTGGGCGCCCTCGACGGTCTGGCGGACACCTCGGTGCTCGGCCCGACGTTCGCCGCGTCCGAGACCTGCTGGCAGGGGTGGATCGACGCCGCGGCCGGCGCCCACGTCCGGCTCGACGTGCCCTACGAGGGCGCCACCCTGCCCGGTTGGCTGCTGCGCCCGGACGCCTCCGGTGCGCCCCGGACCACGCTGGTCATGACCAACGGCAGCGACGGATCCCGGCCGGCCCTCATCTCCAGCGGCGCCGGGCAGGCCCTGTCCCGGGGCTGGAACGTGTTCGTGTACGACGGCCCGGGGCAGCAGTCGATGCTGTTCGAGCGGGGCGTGCCGTTCCGGCCGGATTGGGAGGCCGTGCTGACCCCCGTGCTCGACGCGCTCGTCGCCCGGGACGACGTGGACGCCGCCCGGTTGGTCGGGTACGGGGTGAGCCAGGCCGGCTACTGGCTGCCCCGCGCGCTCGCGTTCGAGCATCGCCTGGTGGCCGCGGTCGCCGACCCCGGGGTCATGGACGTGTCCACCTCCTGGCTCGGGCACCTGCCTGCGGAGCTGGTCGGTCTGCTGCGCAGCGGCGACAAGGAGACCTTCAACGGGTACATGGCGCAGATGTCCGGGGACCCGGACGCCGAGCGCACCTTCCGGTTCCGGGCCCGGCCGTTCGGACTGGCGGAGGATCCCTTCGACGTCTTCACCGAGGTGATGGCCTACAACCTGAGGGGTGTTGTGGGGCAGATCCGGACGCCGCTGCTGATCACCGACCCGGCCGACGAGCAGTTCTGGCCCGGGCAGAGCCGGCAGCTCGCGGCGGCGCTCACCGGTGAGAAGCAGGTCCTGGACTTCACCGCCGACCAGGGCGCGAACTGGCACTGCGAGCCGCTGGGCCGGCAACTGACCAACCGGCTGATGCTCGACTGGCTCGCGGAGCGGCTGTCCTCGTGACGGCCTGAGCTCCGGTCACGAAAACCATTCATCCCGACGGGTCGTCGGCCGTCCGGCGGTTCGACTCCGGCGGCGCTGCCGGGCGCCCGTCTCCACTCCTGTGCGAAAGGTTCCACCATGAAGCCACTGTCCCTGATCCTGGGATTCCTGCCCTGGATCGCCTTCTCGTTCCTGGCACACCGCATCGCGGCCGATTCGGTCGCCTGGAGCGGCCTGATCGGCGTGCTGCTGGTCCTGGGCACGACGCTCACCCAGCGTCCGGTCCGGCCGTCGGTGCTCACCGTTGGCATGCTGATCCCGCTGAGCATGATCACCGTCGTCGGATTCGTCGGTGGACCCGACGTCGACGCCTGGCTGTACCAGTGGGCGGTTCCGGGTGTCGGCCTGTTCCTGGGGTTGTACATCCTCGCGCTGGTGCCGTTCGCGCCGTTCACCGAACGCTTCGCCCGGCAGTCCACGCCGCGCGCGTACTGGGGTTCGCCCACGTTCAACCGGATCAACCGCGTGCTGAGCGCCGCCTGGGGACTGGCCATCGCCGTCATGGGCGTGTGCAGTCTGCTGGTCGCGGCGCTCGACCTGTACGGCGACGGCGTCGGCGGCCCGGGCACTGGTGAGCTGCTGCTCAACTGGGTGATCCCGATCGTCGTCATCGTCGGGATGGTCAAGTTCACCACCACCTATCCGGCGAAGGTGCGCGCGCAGGCGCGCGCGGTGCCCGCCGCCCCGGCTCCGGCCGCCTGACCCGAAGGTCTGCCGCCCGGCGCTGCGCCAACTACTCTGCTCGGCAATGGCGCGACAGGGTGGTGACCGCGGTGCGCCGGATCGCTCTGCCGTGGTCGAGGGCCTGCGGGCCCGGATCGCCGCAGCCACCGCGGACCGGGTCGGGACCAGCCTGTGCGTGCTGGGTCCGGCCGGCATCGGCAAGACCCACCTGATCCGGTCCCTGCTCGATCCGCTCGATCGCCCCTCGGGCGACGGACCGGCGCCCGGGACGGGCCCGGTGACGGTGTTGCGGGCCGCCGGTGACCACCGGCGCCGCCACGAGCCCTTCGCGGTGCTCGGGCAGCTGACCGGGCCGACCCCGCCCGGCGACGATCCGGCCGACGTGGTGTTCGACCGCGTCGACGAACTGTGCGGGAGCGGCCCGCTGGTGGTCTGGGTCGACGACGCCCATCACGCGGACGCCGCCTCCCTGGCCGGCCTGCGCCGCCTGGTCTGGGCCGGCCGGTCGCTGCCGCTGACCGTGGTGCTGTCGGCCCGGCCTTTCCCGCAGCCCGACCAGCTCGACCTGCTGCTGCGGCAGGTGGGGCTCATCGTCGAGCTGCCGCCGCTGGACCGGATGATGACCGAGCGGCTCGTCCACGACCGGACCGGCCGCTGGCCCGGACCCCGCTTGCGACACCTGCTGGACGCCGCCGGCGGCAACCCGCTGTTCGTCGGCGAGGTGCTCCGGGCCCTGGTCGAGTCGGACGGATTGCGACCGGCCGGCGAGGCGGTGGAGGTCGCGGCCGGCGTGGCGGTGCCCGCCGCCGCCCTGGACGGGGTGATCCGCGGCCACCTGGCCGAACTGGACGACACGGCCACCGAACTGCTGGCGGCGCTGGCGGTCTGGGGCACGCCGGCCGCGCCGGACGATCTGGCGGAGATGCTCTACAGCACCCCCGATGCGCTCGCCCCGGCCCTGGACCGGGCGGTCCGATCCGGGGTCGTCGTGGTCGAAAACTCATGGCAATCAGTCGATTTCACCCATGATCTGTTTCGTGAGGTCACCTACGACGCGGTCCCGGAGGCGACCCGGCGCCGCCTGCATCGGCGGGTGGCCGCGGTGCTCACCGAGCGTGGCGCCGGGCCGGCTCCGGTCGCCGAACACCTGCTCCAGGCCGCGCGGCCCCGCCGGGACGGGCCGGACCTGGAACTGCTGGCGGCGTTGAACGGCGCCGTGGAGGCGAGCGGCCGCTTCGCCCCGCAGGTTGCGGCGGATCTGCTGCGGGTCGTCGACGAACTCACGGCGCCCGACGATCCGGCGGGCGAGGAACGTCTGCTGCAGCAGGCGCGTGAGCTGTTCCGCGCCGGGCGCGGGGCCGCGGCGGAGCGCCTGGTGCTCGAGCGGATCGGCCGGATCAAGGACCCGGCGGTGGCCGCCGGACTGCAGCGGGTGCTCATCACCTCGCAGATCAACCGGGCCGACGTCGACGGAGCCTTGGTCAGCATCGGGCACACCCTGGCCATCGAGCGCCTCCCGCCGCCGGTGCGCCGGGCCCTGTTCGCGCAGCGGCAGTGGGTGCTGCTGCTCGGGGGCCGGTTCGGCGAGCTGGAGGATCTCGACGAACTGACCCGGGTGACCCGCGCCGCCGACGACCGGCCGGCGGAGACGTCGCTGCGGCTCACCGCCGCCGTCCTGGCCTACGTCCGCGGCGATCCCGGGCAGGCGCTGCGGCGGTTCGCCGAGTGGCCCGAGCTCGCCTCGGGCGAACCGGGCGAGCTGGTCGCGTCGACCGCGATGGTGTGGCCCGCGATGTTCCGGCTGCAGCTGGAGGGCCCGCGGGCCAGTGTTGGCACCCTCGTCGAGGCCCGGGCGACCGCGGCCCAGCTGGGCAGCCCGTGGGTCAACCCGTTCCTCGGGGCCGTCGCGGCCGGTGCGGCCTGGACGGCCGGGGATTGGGACGGCGCCGTCGCCGAGGCCGACGCCGCGCTGGAGACGGCCGAGGAGACCGGGACGGGCTGGATCTCGATCACCATCGGCGAGCGCATCGACATCGATGCCCGGCGTGGCCAGGTGCGGGCCGCCCGCCGGCGGCTGGAGGACTTCCGCAGCCGGCGACTGCCCGCCCAGTTCGGACGCGGGGACGTCGACGTCGCCGAGATCTCCCTGCTCGAGGCGGAGGGGCGCGTCGTCGAGGCCACCGACCTGGCCGAACGCTACTGGGCCGGGGTCCGCACCCAGCCGGGGTTGGGCGGCGAGGACTTCGCGATCGACGTGGTCCGGCTCGCGGTGGTCGGGCTGCGCCCGGCGCTGGTCGAGCAGGTCGTCGCCGACGTCGAGCGGATCGCGCCGAGCGAGTGCTCGCCCGGGGTCCTGGACATGGTGTGCGGGATCGCCCGCGCCGATCCGGTCCGGATCCGGCGGGCCCATGAGGTTTTCGCCGCCCGCGGGTACGTCGGGCGGTCCTGGCAGGCGCTGGACGAGCTGGCCTGTGCCCTGGCCGCGGCGGGTGACCGGCCCGGGGCGGTCGCGGCGATGGAGGCGGCGGTCGCGGGCTACGAGCAGGTCCGGGCCGTCGTCGACCGGGACCGGTTGCTCGCCCGGATGCGGCTGCTCGGTGTGCGCCGCGGGTCGCGTCAGGCCCACCGCAGTCAGGCCGGCGGGTGGGACGCGCTGACCGCCACCGAGCGGCGGATCGCCGACCTCGTCCGCGAGGGGCTGACCAACCGCGAGATCGCCGCGCGCCTGTTCGTCTCACCGCGCACCGTGCAGTCGCACGTGTCCCACATCCTGGAGAAGACCGGACTGCGGTCGCGGGTCGAGGTGGCTGCCGCCGTGCCCGCGTTCGACGGATGACCTCTCGCCGGCGGGTGCCCGGCGCCGAGTGAAGGCCGGTGCTCGGTGAGCGGGTGTAGGGCTTCGGTCGGCGGCGGCGGGGCGGGTTCGGGTGCGGCGGGATCGGTGCGGCGGGCTTGTGGCTGGGCTGGCCGGGTTCGAGTGAAGGCTGGTGCTCGGTGAGCGGGTGAGGGTCTTCGGGGGCGGCGGGGGCGGGGTCGGGTGCGGCGGGATCGGTGCGGCGGGCCGGGGTCTGGGCCGGCGGGGTTCGAGTGTAGGCGGGTGCTCGGTGAGCGGGTCCGGGTCG
>NZ_JBMDXT010000247.1:0-2704 GCF_048594475.1 Nakamurella sp.
GTTGAAGGCGGTCACCCCGCCGTAGCCGTGCCCGACCAGCACCGCGTCCCGCTCGCCGAGCGAGCGCACGAGCCCGGCGACGTCGTCGGCCAGGGTGAACGCGTCGTACCCGCGCTGGGTCTTGTCCGTGTCGCCGTAGCCCCGCAGGTCGGGGGCCACCACCCGGAAGCCGGCCTCGGCCACCCCGGGCAGCTGGTAGCGCCAGGACCGCCAGTACTGGCCGAACCCGTGCAGCAGCACGACCAGCGGGCCGGTGCCCGCCTCGGCGATGTGGAAGCGGATGCCGTTGGCGCTGACGTCCCGGTGCTCCCAGGGTCCGTCGTCCCGCACCGAGGCACCGACGGGCGCGCGGCCCTTGGCCGGCCCACCGGTGGACGCCGGCTCGGGGCGGTCGGGGAGGCTGGTCAGCGCGCCGGTCCGTTCGCCGTTCAGGAACCCGTGGCCGCGGTCTTCAGGGCGGCCGCGGTCGCCTCGAGGGAGGCGATCGTCTTCTCCGGCTTGCGGACCTTCTTCACCTTGCGCAGACCCAGGAAGGCGAAGAGTCCGGCCATCAGCAGCATGACGAAGAAGACGATGGTGAAGGCGGCCCAGGTCGGCAGCCAGATGGCGAGGATCCAGGCGACCATGAACCAGAAGAAGAACATCGAGAAGGCGCCGATGACGGCGGCCACCGCGAAGAACGCACCGCCGGTGGCCCCGGTCCTGACGGTCTGGGTGATCTCCAGCTTGGCCAGCTCGATCTCCGAGCGCACCAGCGTCGACATGTGCGTCGTGACGTCCTTGACCAGCTCGCCCATGGAGGCGTTGCGGTCGATGGCCGGCTCGGTGACGAGCGGGATCTGGGCACCGGTCGACCCGGGAAGGGTGAACTGGTTCGGCGGGCTCCCCGGAGTCGTCACGACCCTCTCCTCCACGGTCGACGGTCCGGCCGGTCACCCGGCCGGAGGCTGGTGCCCGGCGCGTGCGGTGACCGGTGGCCGGTCCCGGACGCGGCGCGCGCACCGGTCTGGTTGGTACCCCGACCGGACGCCGGTACACCCATCGGTGCCCGCCGCGATCGTGGCGGGCTTCATCGTGCCATGCCGGGCGGGTCCGGGTTCCGCTCAGGGCGGTGTTGGACCGCCTACTGCCCGAGCAACCAGCGTCCGGGTGTCGCCAGATCGGCCGCCGCGGCCGGTCCCCAGCTGCCCTGCGGGTAGGGCTGGACCGCCGGCCGGTGGTCCAGCACGGGCTGCAGCACGTTCCAGGCACTGGCCAGGCCGTCCGGCCGGGTGAACAGCGAACGGTCGCCGATCAGCACGTCGTGGATCAGCCGGACGTACGGCGGCAGCGCGTCGGCGCCCTCCACCTCGCCGAGCACGATGGAGGCGTCGCTGACCACCAGCGACAGCCCCGGTCCGGGCTCCTTGACGACCATCGACAGATTCACCGCGCCGTTCCCGGCCAGCGAGAACGAGAGCACGCCGCCGTCGGCCGGGACGGCGAACGGCGCGTCGGCCGGCGGCTTGAGCACCACGCTGACCCGCTGGGTCGACTCGGCCATCCGCTTGCCGGTCCGCAGCAGGAACGGCACCCCGCGCCACCGGTCGTTGTCCACCCACATGCGCGCGGCGACGAACGTGTCGGTGGTGGAGTCCGGCGCGATGCCGGGGACGTCGCGGTATCCCTCGTACTGGCCCAGGACGACCTCGGCGGGGTCCAGCGGCCGGAAGCAGCCGATGACCTCCTCGCGGGCCGACTGCAGGGCGTCCGCGTCCATGCTGGCCGGGCGCTCCATGGCCACCTCGGCGGCCACCTGGAACAGATGGGTGATGACCATGTCCAGCATGGCGCCGGTGGCGTCGTAGAAGCCGGCCCGGTCGTCGATGTCCAGCGTCTCCGGGGCGTCGATCTGCACGGACTCGATGTGCTCGGCGTTCCAGGCGTTCGCGAACAGGCTGTTGGCGAAACGCAGCACATGCAGGTCCTGGGTCGCCTCCTTGCCCAGGAAGTGATCGATCCGGTAGACCTGCGACTCCTGCAGCACCTCGTGCACGGCCGCGTTCAGCGTGCGGAAGTCCTCGGGGGAGCTGCCGAACGGCTTCTCGTAGACCGCGCGGCAGCCGGTGGCCAGCCCGTGCGCGCCGATGGCCGCGGTGAACCCCTGGAACGCCACCGGCGGCACCGCGAAGTAGTTGATCAGCTGCGCGCTCTCGCCCAGGTCCTGGCGGGCCTTGGCGACGGCGTCGACCAGCTCGCCCGGGTCGTCGACGGTGAAGCCGCCCCCGGCGAACCGCACCCGGGCGCTGAACCGGGCCCACTCGTCGGGGTCGGGCGTGCTGGCGAACTCGGTCAGCGCGTCGTGGATGTGCTGGGCGAATTCCTCGTCGGTCCGTTGGCCGCGGCCGGTCCCGATCAGCAGGTAGTCCTCGGGCATGAGCTTCTGCTCGGCCAGCGTGAAGAACGCCGGCAACACCATTCTCTTGGCCAGATCGCCGGTGGCCCCGAAGAGCACGATGATCACCGGGGTGTCGGGACGGGTCAGCGCAGACATGGCGCAGACGCTACCGCTGCGACGATTTGCGCGGGATCACCCCGGCCGGTGGTCACCCATCCGGGGTGATCGCGCTGCTCACGGCCCGATCCGGCCAGCACGCCGGCTTCGCTGATCAAACCCGCAGCAGAACCGGACGAATCCGGCAGCAGGCGCGGGTTTGATCAGCGA
>NZ_JBMDXT010000248.1:0-6152 GCF_048594475.1 Nakamurella sp.
CGCCCGGAGTTGGTCCGGGGCGTGGGGGGGGCCGGGGCCGAGCGCGGGCGGGGCCTGCCCCGGGGGGGGCTGCCCGGCGCCGGGCCGCTCCCCGGCTGACCGGCCGCGCGGCGGGGCGTGGGCACCGGCCGGCCGGGCGGCGCCCCGGTCCGGGCCGCGTGTGAGGATCGGCCGGTGCTGATCGCCGCCCTGGGCAGTTCGTTCGCGGCCGGCCCGACGCTCGAGCCCGTCGCCGACCGGGCCGCGATGCGGTCGGCGCTGAACTACCCGCACCGGTTGGCCGCCGCGCTCGGCGCCGAGCTGGTCGACCTGACCGTCTCCGGCGCGACCTGCGGGACGATCCTGGAGCACCCCCAAGTGATCGCGCCCGGGGTGCGCTTCGCCCCGCAGATCGACGGTCTGCCGGCGGGTGCCGATCTGGTCACGGTCACCGCGGGCGGCAACGACCTGCGGTTCATCGGCTCGATGATGACCGCGGCCTGGCTCCGGCACGACCCGCGTTCGCCGATGGCGGCGCTGCTGGCCGGCCAGCCGCAGCCGGTCCCGGAGGTGGGGACCGCCGGGTTCGCCGATGCCGTCGGCGGGGTCGCGGCCGACCTGGCCCGGATCGTCGCGCGGGTCCGGGCCCGGGCGCCGCGGGCGCGGGTCGTCCTGGTCGACTACCTGACGGTGCTCGACCCCGCCTCCCGATCGGCGGTCGTCGAGTTCACCGACGCCGAGCTGGCCGGGTTCCGGGCCCGGCAGGACGGCCTGGAGGAGGCGTTCCGGATCGCCGCGGACCGGTCGGGGGCGCCGCTGGTCGCGGCATCGGCGCACAGCCGCGGGCACGGCCTCGGCGCCCCGGAGCCCTGGGTTGCCGACTTCGTGCCGGACGCCCGCCGCACCGCCGGCTCGTTCCACCCGACCGCCGGCGGGATGGCCGCGGTGGCCGGTCTGCTCGTCGAGGCGCTGCGCTGACCCGCTCGGTATAGTCCGGTCCACATGATCATCGGCCCGGCCGGTCGGCGGTCGATCGGGCCCGCACCACGCGCATCCGCGCGGGATGGGGATGCCATGACCCTGCCCACCCGACGACCCGGCCTGGTCACCCTGCTGCTCATCCTGGTCGTCATCGAAGGACTCGTCTCGATCTTCGTCGGCCTGCTGTTCGTGCTGGCCCGGGACAGCGCCTCGGTCAACGGGGATCTGACGGCGGCCGGCGCGACGGGTTCGGCCGTCGCGCTGTGGCTGGGCATCCTGCTCATCGTGATCGGGGTGGTCTACCTGCTGGTCGCCCGCGGGCTGGCCAACGGCAACGGCTTCTCCCGCCTGGTGGTCGCGGCCGTGACCTTGGTCAACATCGTCGGCGGGATCTGGCTGCTGGTGGCCCACCCCGGATCGGCCCGCTGGTCGACGGTGGCCAGCATCCTGCTCGGGGTCGTCGTGCTGGCGATCCTGTACTCGCCCAAGGCCTCGGCCTTCTTCCGTACCAACTGACGTCCGCGGTGTCCCTCGACCCGGCCGAGTCCGTCCGGCGGGCCGCGATCACGCTGTCCGCCGTCGCGCAGAGCGGCCTGCACTACGCCGACGACCGCTACGACGTCGACCGGTACCGCAAGCTGGAAGCATTGGCCCGGGAGCTGCTGACGGTTGCCGGCGGGGGATCGGACGACGGCTGGCGGTTGCAGCTCGGCGACGACCGCGGATACGCGACCCCGAAGGTCGACGTCCGCGGTGCTCTGGTCGACGGCCGCGAACGCGTGCTGCTCATGCGGGAGCGGTTGGACGGCTTCTGGTCGCTGCCCGGTGGCTGGGCCGATCCGCTGGACACCCCGGCGACCGCGGTCGAGCGCGAGGTGCTGGAGGAGACCGGTTACGGCGCCCGGGCGGTCAAGCTCGTGGGCTGCTGGGACCGGGATGCCCGCGGGCACACGCCCCGGCTGCCGTTCTCGATCTACAAGCTGTTCTTCCTCTGCGAGGCCACCGGGGAGGTCGGACCGCCGCAGGCCTTGGAGACGCTGGAGGTCGGCTGGTTCGGCCTGGACGAGCTGCCCCCGCTCTCCACCGGCCGGATCGACCCGTGGGAGCTGGGTCGGATCGTCGCACACCATCGCGACCGGTCCCTGCCCACCGAGTTCGACTGAGCGCGATCCCGCCACGAGCTGGTTGCTGTACCGACTGGTTGGTACAGTAAAAATGGTTGCCGACGGTCGGCGTGAAGGTGTGGGGTAGGACTCGTGTTCGGCTCGTACGCGACGGTGCTGCGGCGCCCGGGGGCGCTGCGGTTCTCCGCGGCGGGCTTCCTGGCCCGGATGCAGATGTCGATGATCGGCCTCGGGGCCGTGCTGTTGCTGTCGGCCGAACGCGGATCGTTCGCGGTGGCCGGCACGGTGTCGGCGATCTACGCGCTGTCCAACGCGGTGATCGGGCCCCAGGTGAGCCGGCTCATCGACTCGTTCGGGCAGTCCCGGGTGGTGCCGATCCAGCTGCTGGTGCACGTGCCCAGCCTGCTGGCGATGATCGCGATCACCCTGTGGACCACCGTGACCTGGCCGATCTTCCTGCTGGCGTTCGTAGCCGGCGCCTCGCAACCGATCATGGGGCCGCTGGTGCGGGCCCGCTGGTCGGCCCAGCTGCACGGCAGCCCGCTGCTGCGGACCGCGTTCGCGTGGGAATCGCTGATCGACGAGGCGGTCTTCATCATCGGCCCACCGCTGGCCACCATCGTGGCGCTGCAGCTCAACCCGAGCGCGGGCCTGCTGCTGGCCACGGTGATGCTCATCGTCGGGTCGATCCTGCTGCTGTCCCAGCGCTCGACCGAACCCACCCCGACCGGCCGGCACGCGGCGGCGGCGGGCAAGCCGGCGATCCTGCTGCCCGGGGTCGCCGCGGTCGCCGCGGTCTTCGTCATGATGGGCGCGCTGTTCGGCTCGTTCGAGGTCACGACCGTGGCCTTCACCAAGCAGGCGGGCGTGCCGGAGGCGGCCGGGGTCGTGCTCGCCCTTTACGCCGTCGGCTCCCTGCTGGCCGGTCTGATCTTCGGCGCGCTGGCCCTGCGGGCCTCGCTGCTGCGGCAGTTCGTGGTCGCCACCGCGGTGCTGGCCGTGGTGACCGCGCCGCTGCCGTTCCTGCCGCTGGTGTGGCAGGTGGCGGTCGGGCTGTTCGTCGCCGGCATCGCCTGCTCGCCCGTGCTGATCTCGGGCATGTCCTTCATCGAGCGGGTCGTGCCGACCGGGCGGCTGACCGAGTCGATGTCGTGGGTGACCTCCGGGGTCGCCGTCGGCATCGCCGGCGCGTCCCCGCTGGCCGGCGTCATCATCGACGAGTTCGGGGCGCGGACCGCCTACTGGGTGACCTCCGGGGCCGCGTTCGGCGCGCTGCTGGTCGCCCTGGCCTTCCTGCCCTCGCTGCGCCGGGCGCAGGCCGGGGCCCGGCCGGCGGAACGGGTGCTGGCCGCGGGCGAGCCCAGCCCGACCACCAGCGCCTGACGTCACCGGTCCGCCCGCACCTGCACCGACTCGCCTCATCCGCAGGTTCAGGATCGATACAGAACCTGCGCGGAGGGGGCGAGTCGAGGAGCGCCGGGCGCCGCGAATGCCCGCCGTCGGCGGCGTCAGGCGGGCCGACCGTCGGCGACGACCGTCTCGTGCGGGTCGGGCGGCGGCACCCGCCGGGGGATCCAGTAGCCGAGCCAGGCGCCGCCGAGCAGGCCCACGACGCCCATCGCGACGATCCCGGCGCCCAGGGTCGCGACCGCGGTGACCCCGGCGATGACGAACGGACCCGCGCCGTTCCCGCCGTCGGAGAACACCCGCCAGATGCCCAGGAAGACCGGACGCTGACCGGGTGGCGCGAGATCGGCCCCGAGCGTCATCACCAGGCCGGCACTCATGCCGTTGCCGATGCCCATCACGATGCCGACGACCATCAGCCAGGTGGCGTCACCGGCCAGCGGGAGCAGGATCAGCGACAGGCCCAGCACCGTCATGGCCGGCACCGCGACCCACATGCGGCCGAACCGGTCCATCACCTTGCCGGCCGGATAGAACAGCAGCATGTCGACGGCGCCGGAGATGCCGAAGATCAGCGAGATGGCCGAGGCCGACAGCCCGAGTTCCTGACCCCACAGCGGCAGCGCGACCTGGCGGACCGCGCGGATCGCGCTGACCAGCAGGACGCCGACGCCCAGGGTCGCGAAGACCGGCCGTTGCTCCCGCAGCACGGTCGCGAACGACGCCCGCGGGGCCACCGCGCCGGCCCCGCCCGGCGCCTGCACCGTCAGGTCGCCCACCACCAGCAGGATGCCGGCGGCGACCAGGGCGGCGACGATGTGCACCGCGTAGGCCCCCCACAGGCCCACCCAGTGCACCATCGCCGACCCGACGAACGGCCCGACGAACAGACCGATCCGGAAGACCCCGCCCAGGGTCGACATCGCGCGGGCCCGCAAGCGGTACGGCACGACCTCGGTGATGTAGGCCTGCCGGGCCAGCAGCCAGACCGCGGTGCACATGCCGGTGAGGAAGATCGCCGCGGTGAACAAGACCAGGTGCTGGGCGACGATGCAGCCGACCAGGGCGAGCACGGTCAGCAGGGCGGCGCCGATCATCGTCGGGCGCTCGCCGAACCGCTGCACCAGCGATCCGGCCGGGACGTCGGCGACGATCTGGCCGAGCCCGGCGGTCGCCACCACCAGCGCCGCGGCGGCCGGGCTCGCGCCCAGGTCGGTGGCCGAGATGACCACGACCGGGGCGATGGCGCCCTGCCCGACCGCGAACACCGCGGGCGGCACGAACGCGGCGGGCGCGATGGCGCGCAGCGTCACCTCGCCGTGCTCGCTGCTCGCCATGCCTGGGGGTCCGTCCTTCCGTCCGGGAAATGAAGGTACGCGAACGACCTGGCCCACGGGCGTCGCGTGGGGTGCCGTCCGGGCCCCGCGATTGACCTCGGCGCCGGAAGGGCCGACGATCAGCGGCTATGAGCAGGCCGACGCATGCGACGATCCGGCAGCCGAAGGGTCGGCCGGTGGGGCCGCCGGCGGAGCCGGTCGACCTGAGCGGTCCGCCGGCCGTCCCGGCTCGGGTCGTGGCCGTGCCCGGTCTGGTTCGCCCGAGTCCGGCCGGGCCGGTGCCGGCCCCGGCGGCGCCGGTGAGCTCGGTCATCCGGCGCACGGTGACGGTGAGAAACATCGACTTCAACCCCGACCTGAACCGCCCGACGGACGCCACCGTGGAACTCGGATCCCTGTGGTCCGGGATCCGGGACGGCATCCTGGAGAAACTTCCCGCCTACCAGAACCAGGCCAGGAACGTCCTCGATCAGGTGCAACAAGGCGACTACGAGGCGCAGGACGTGGACGCACTGACCGTGGTGCTCACCAACGCCATCGTGAGCGGGTACGTCACCAAGGGCCTGGCCGGTATCCGGGGCTCGCAGCCGGTGCTGGAGTCCGTCGTTCGCCGATCCGTGGTGGCCGCGCTGACCCCCACCCAGATGGACAAGGGCGAGCGGACGGCGTTCGACGCCCTGGTCACGAATGTCGGCGAGGCCGGGATGTCCCGGGCCAAGGGCCGGCCGACGCCCATCTCCGTCGACTCCCTGCCGTCGTTCCTGGCCACCGAGGTCGAGGCGTGCCACGAGGAGATCGCCCAGGAGCGCGCCCGCTGGCGGCGGGAGAGCCTGACCATGGACAACCTGAACGAGCAGATCCTGTGCGCCGACGTGGGCGCCAGGCTGCGGAACGGCCACTATCAGGGCAATCACACCAACCGCGCGGGCTGGTTACCCGTCGTTCCGCTCCCGGTCCACCCGGCTGCGGGCATCCGCCAGTCGATCCTGGCCAAGGCGAGCCCGACCCTGCTGGCCGCGCTGAATCAGCCCAACCCGATGGTCGCCATCCGGAACAACCGCCTCGATCGCGTCGAGTACGAGAAGCTGCACGCCCAGGCGTTGGCCGGCTACTCGGACCGGCAGGTGGCCGACATGGCCATCGCAGCGGTCGGTTTCGGGGTGTCGGTGTACCTCGAATTCCACCTGAGCCACCAGATCAGCCGGCTGATGTACGACTTCGTGAATCGGCAGTTCTATCTGACGGCGCACTACAAGTGGAAGGACGGGTACAACCCGTTCTTCCTCGTGACGGGTCTGCCCCAGCTCTGACCCGGCCGGGTCGG
>NZ_JBMDXT010000249.1:0-14154 GCF_048594475.1 Nakamurella sp.
CGGGCCACCTTGCGCAGCGCCGAGTTCGGCTTCTTCGGGGTGGTGGTGTAGACGCGGGTGCACACACCGCGCCGCTGCGGGCTGCCCTTGAGGGCGGGCGTCTTGGTCTTACCGATCTTCTCGGTGCGGCCCTTGCGGACCAACTGCTGGATCGTGGGCATGCGCTGCTGACTTCTTCCTTCGCGACGAGGCCGTGCTTCAGGCCGATCTGGGTGACTGCGAGTGCCGCCGCACGCTGATCCCGACCGGCCGGATCGAGGGCACACGACAGCGACCCAGCAGGACCGGGCCGGTCGATCAGGCTACCCGGCGGAACGGGCGGCGGCAAATCGTCTGGCGGTTCGGTCAGAGCTGAACGTCCGCGCCGGCCCGACGGCCGCAGCAGACGCCGATCCGTCTCCCGGTCCGGTGGCGGCGGGCGCCACGCGGGGGCAAGTCGGACCTCAGCGCTGGGTGCTTCGTGGATCGATCTTACGCGCCCGCGCGGCACCGGGCCGCCGGACGATGTGCCTCGATCCCGCGCCCCGACCCGCACGATCGTCGCCCACCCGTGCGGCCGGCACATGAAACCCGGCCCAAGCATGTGTCGGTGACACGCTGTGCGCGTCCGGTCACGGTCGTAACGTCTGCGCCAGTTCCGCTCCGCCCACCGACGCGGTCGCCCCTCCGCGGCGCCGATCCGGACCGGCGGGGCCTACCCCTTTCCCGGAGGATCAATGACGACTTCACCGACCCCTGCCCCGACTCCCCCGACGTCCCCGCCCGCACCGAGCCGCTCGACGATCGTCCGGGTGGTCTCGGCCAGCATGGCCGGCACCACGGTCGAGTGGTACGACTTCTTCCTGTACGGCGTGGCCGCCGCCCTGGTGTTCCCCAAGGTCTTCTTCCCGGCCAGCGATCCCGCAGTCGGCGTCCTGCTGGCCCTGGGCACGTTCGCCATCGGCTTCATCGCGCGGCCGATCGGCGGCCTGGTGTTCGGCCACTACGGCGACATCCTCGGCCGGAAGAAGCTGCTGGTCATCAGCCTGGTGATGATGGGCCTGTCGACGTTCCTGATCGGCGTGCTGCCGGCGTACGAGACGATCGGGCTGGCCGCGCCCGTCCTGCTGATCGTGCTCCGGCTGGTCCAGGGCTTCGGCCTCGGCGGCGAGTGGGGCGGCGCCGTGCTGATCGTCTCCGAGTACGGGGACAAGGAGCGCCGCGGCTACTGGGCCAGCTGGCCGCAGGCCGGGGTGCCGCTGGGCCAGTTGATCGCCAACGGCCTGCTGGCCCTGCTGGCGTTCGTGCAGACCGAGGACGCGTTCCTGTCCTGGGGCTGGCGCATCCCGTTCCTGATGTCGGCCGTGCTGGTCCTCATCGGCCTGTTCATCCGGCTGTCCATCGAGGAGTCGCCGGTCTTCCGGCAGGCCGCCGAGCAAGCAGCCGCGCAGGCCGCGGCCCAGGCCGACGGGGCCGCGGCCGCCAAGACCCACATGCCGATCGTCGAGGTGTTCCGCCAGTACCCGCGCGAGGTCTTCACCGCGATGGGCGCCCGGTTCGCCGAGAACGTCTCGTACTACATCTTCACCGTCGTCATCGTGACCTACCTGACCAAGAACCCGCCGGAGCACACCGCGTCCAGCTCGTTCGTGCTCAATGCGGTGCTGATCGGCGCGGCCGTGCACTTCGTGACCATCCCGCTGTGGGGCGCGCTGTCCGACCGGGTCGGCCGCAAGCCGCTCTACCTGTTCGGCGCGATCGGCGTCGCGGTCTGGTCGTTCGTCTTCGTCTTCCTGATCGACACCAAGAGCTTCCCGCTGACGGTCGTCGCGGTGGTCGGCGGCCTGCTGTTCCACGGTGCGATGTACGGCCCGCAGGCGGCGTTCCTGTCCGAGCTGTTCGGCACCCGCGTCCGCTACTCGGGCGTCTCGGTCGGATACCAGCTGGCCTCCATCGCGGCCGGCGGCCTCGCCCCGATCATCGCGGTCGCCCTGTACACCGGGTTCGGCAGCGGGTACGCGGTCGCGGTCTACGTCACGGTCGCCTCGGTGATCACCGTGCTCGCGGTGGGCACCTACTCGGAGACCAAGAACCGCGACCTGGCCGACGATCCGGCGTTCGTGCGGGACGGCGCCGCCGCCCCGGGCGCGCCCGCCCGGCCGAGCGCGCCGGAGGTCCGGCGCTAGCCGGCCCCTCCGATCCGTCCTCGGTTCGCGCCGGGGACCGTCCGTCGGCGCGCTGCCGATGGACGGTCCCCGGCGTCGCCGTCCGCAGGCCCCCCTGCGGGACCGCGCGGTCGCGGATCACCGGCCCAGCCGCAGCTCCCGACGTTCGCTGCGCCGGATGCGGCCCTGCCGGGTCGCCCGGGACACCGCGGCGGCGAGAGCGTTCTGGATGTCGGGCCCGGAACGCTGCCAGCCGAACAACCGGGCCACGGCCACGATCAGCTGGTCCTCCTCGATGACGATCGCGTCCCCCACGGTCCCCACCACGGCCAGGTCGATCTCCTCCGGCGGGATGGCCAGCACGCTGCGGGCGCCGTCCCCGCCGGCGGGCACCCGGACCGTCGTCAGGTCCCGGCCGTCGATCCGGAAGAACCCGGCGGCGTCCCGGGCGCCCGGACGGCCGGCGACCCGGGCCCGGGCGAGCACGTGCTCGACGTTCGCGCGGATCTGCGCCCCCATCCGGGAGACGCCCCACGCCTCGCGCAGCCGGGCGAACAGCACCGTCTCGTGCACGGGCGCCTCCGCGGCCAGCACCGCCTCGAAGAACCGGCGCAGCGCCGGGCGGGCCTCGGGCGAGCGCGGGTCATGGCCTGTCCCCGAGCCGGCGCCCGGCCCGTCCGGGACCGCGGGGTAGGGCCGGGCCCAGGCCGGCACCGCGGCCGGATCGAGCTCGTCGAAACGGATCTCGGCCCGCGGGGCCGTGTCCCGCGCACCCGGCGCACCGTCCCCGCCCGCCGACCCGTCGGGCGGGACCGGCGCCGGCCGGTCGGCGGCGGCCACCGCCTGGTCCAGGGCGGCGCGGAGCCGGGCCTCCTGGGTCGGGCGGTCGCGCCACCAGCTGATCGCCCAGATCCGGTGGATCCGCCAGCCCAGGCCGTCCAGCACCTGATGCCGGAGCCGGTCCCGGTCCCGCGCGGTGGTCGCGGAACGGTAGGCGGCGCCGTCGCATTCGATGCCCAGCAGGTACTCCCCCGGCCGGTCGGGATGGCGGACGGCCAGGTCGATCCGGTACCCGGCGGCGCCGACCCGGGCGTGCACCGGGTAGCCCCAGGATCGGACGACCTGCGCCACCTGGGCCTCGAACCCGCCACCGGCGTCGGCCGTCGCGGTGGGGGTGTCGTGCACCAGGGCGGCCGCGCCGCGGGCCGCGAAGTCCAGGTACCCGCGCAGGTGCAGCGGCCCGGCCGAGGTCACCCCGGTGATTCGGGCGGGCGCGAACGAGCTGACGATCTCGACCCGGCGACGGGCCCGGGTGATCGCGACGTTCAGCCGGCGCCAGCCGCCCTCGCGGTTGAGCGGGCCGAAGTTCATGGTGAACGCGCCGTTCTCGTCCGGGCCGTAGCCGACACTGAAGATGATCACGTCGCGCTCGTCGCCCTGGACGTTCTCCAGGCTCTTGACGAAGAACCCGTCGAGCCGGTCCCGCTGGTCGAGCAGGTCGACGACGGCCGGATCGTCGGACGCCTCGATCGCCGCCCGGACCGCGTCCTCCTGGGCGGTGGAGAACGTGACCACCCCCAGCGACAGGCCCGGGCGGGTGCGCACGTGGTGGGCGACCAGTTCCGCGACCTTCGCCGCCTCCACCGGGTTGTCGCGCGCGCCGCCGCGCCGGTACCGGCCGTCCACCTGGTAGTGCTCGACTCCGAGGTCCGCGCTGTCGAAGACCGCGCTGGGGAAGGTGCGCAGCGTGCCGTCGTAGAACCGGTAGTTGGAGTACGTGATCAGGTCCTCGTGCCGGCTGCGGTAGTGCCAGGTCAGCGGCAGCGAGGTGAGCCCGCCGGCGGCCTTGCACAGGTCGAGGACGGACTGGAACGTGTCCAGCGCGCCGTCCGCGCCGCCGGCCGGGCCGTCGAGGTCGTCGAGCTCGGGATCATCGGCGCGGGCGAAGAAGTCGGTCGGCGGCAGCTGCTTCTGGTCGCCGGCCACGATCAGCTGGTTCCCGCGGTAGATGCAGTTCACCGCGTCGGCGGGCACCACCTGCGACGCCTCGTCGAAGATGACGGCGTCGAACCGCAGGTCGGGGCTCAGGAAGGTGGAAACGGTCAGCGGGCTCATCATGAAGCAGGGCTTGAGTTCGGTGACCAGGGAACCGACCTCGTCCAGCAGCTGCCGGATCGGCTTGTGCCGGCTCTTCTTGTTCGCCTCCCGGGTGATGATCTGGGCCGGCCGGCCGGTGAGCGACCGCGGCCGGCGGTCCCCGCACGTCGCCGCGACCAGGGTGTTCGCCTGGTCGACGATGCGGCGGTCCAGCTCGCGGTACTGCGCGACCAGGGCGTCGCGTTCGGCGGCCTGGTAACGGTGCAGCCGCTCGTCCCGCTCGATCGTGGTGTCCAGCCAGCCCCGCAGCGCGGCCGCCTCGATCGCCCCGGCCACCTCGTCGGCCGGCAGACCGGCCGCCGCCACCGCCGCCACCGCGTCCGCCAGGTGCAGGTCGGCCAGCGCCGCCCGCTCGGTGGCGAAGGCGCACCATTCGGTGACGTCATGCGGCGCGGTCTGCGCCATCTCCCGCAGCGCCTGCGCCGATTCCCGGAGGTCGACGGCCAGTTCGACGGTCAGCTCGCGCGCCCGGTCGGCCGTGAAGGCGGCCAGCACCCGGTCCCGGGAGCGCAGCCAGTCCTCGATCGCCGCGACCAGCAGTCCGGACTCCAGGGTCAGGGACGGCAGGCGACCGGCGGTGACCGGATTGAGCGGGCCCCCGACGACATCCCTGACCTGGCGGGCCCATTCGAGGGCGGCATCCAGGCTCGCCCAGTCGGTGCCGGTTCCGGCGTAGGCCGGACCCAGGGCCGCGCCGTCCGCCGCGCGGGTGGCGTCGAGCGCCGCGCTGCCGTCGGCCAGCCGGCGGGCCGCGGCCACCGCGGCGCGGGCCTGGACCAGGGTCAGCGGGCGTCCGGCCAGGGCGGCCACCCGGCCGGCGGCGGTGACCGGGGCGCGCAGGTCGGCCGCCCGGTCGGCGCACCAGCGGGCCGTGTCGTCCAGCGTCAGGTGCTCGATCTGCCGGATCGCCGACGGGTCCAGATGTCCGGCCGTGGAACGGATCCAGCCGGCGATCTGATCGGCCAGGCGGCGGGCGACCGGCGTCAACCCGGGGTCGGGCGACGACCCGTCGGCGAGCTGGCCGGCCAGCCGGGCGGGATCGACCGTCGCCCCGGCCAGCGCGGCGGCCCGGCGGGCGATCTCCAACGCCCCGGAGAGGCGGGCGAAGTCGGTGTCCACCCCCCGGTACCCGGCCTCCAGCGGCGGCGCGAACTGGGGTTCACGGGCCTGCAGGTCGCGCACGGCAGCCTGCCAGGCGACGGCGTCCGGCAGTCGTTCGAGCAACCGGCGGTCGACCTTGCCGCGCACCGTGACCTCGCGCAGGGCCCGCCGGTCGGCCCGAGCGGCCCCGGAGAAGCGCCCGAAACCGCGGTGGTCGTGGGTGAATCGGGCCGCGAGGGCGGCGAGGTCGAGGGTGAGGGCCTGATCGATGAACACCTCGCGCAGGGACGCGCGGCGCTGCCGCACCTGCTCGACCAGCGGGCCGAGCACGGCGATCGCCTCGGCGACGGCCGGCTGCCGGGCCGGGTTGAGCCAGCCCGGTTGCGGCCGGTTCGGGCTCTCGGCGAGCAGGGCGAGCTCGGCGTAGGTGCGGGCCCGGCCGAGGGACAGCCCCGTTCCCGGCAGTCCCAGCCGCCCGCCCAGGTGGGCGGCGTCCGCGACGATGGCGGCCAGCCGGTCGCCGGCCGCGTCCAGGAAGGTCAGCAGGTCGGGCAGCCCGGCCGTGCTCGAACCCTCCCCCGGCGCCCAGGTGAGGGAGGTGAGGCCGGCGAGCGGGGGCAGGTCGGCCGGATCGACCTCGGCCGCCCGAGGTCCGACGATCCCGGCCACCTCGGCCCGCGCGGCGAGCAGCTGCCCGACGGCGGCCTTGCGGGCCGCGAGCAGACCGGTCACGGCCGTGAGATCGTCGGCGATCAGCCACTCGTCGGGCGGGTCGGCCGGGGCGGCCGGCCGCCGCTCGGCCAGCTGGAGCAGCCGGACCCGCGCCTGCAGGGCGGCCAGGCTCATCGGTTGGGCGAGCCCGGTGTCGTCGTCGACGGCCGCCCCGATGAGCACCACACCGTCGGCCGAGCCGGCCGCATCGGCGACCGCGGCGACCAGCTGCCGGATCGAGTAGTCGGTGTGGCCGATGTCGGCCAGCTCCCGCCAGCCGAAGCCCTCCCCGTCCAGGGCGGGGCGCCAGTTGCGGGACAGGGTGCCGGCATGATCGGCGATGCGCTGGAGCGTCTGCCCGTCCAGTGCGGCCCAGAAGTCCGACGGCGGCAGCGATCCGGCCGCGTCCGGACGCCGGCCGAGCTCACCGAGCACGTCGAAGATCGATCGCCCCAACGGCTCTCGGGTCTCGTTCAGCGCGACGGCGTAGCCGGTCAGCTGGTTGCGCATCGCCACCAGCAGGCGACGGTCGGTGTCGGTGAACAGGGCCCGGGTGACGACCTGCTGCTGGAGCGTGGTGTGCAGGTCGTCGACGACCCGCTTGCGGGTGGCCGCCTGCGAGTGGAGCTCGAACAGGAAGGATCCGAGATCGGCCCGGGCCAGCCGATCTCGGACCACGTCGAGGGCGGCCGCCTTCTCGCTGACGAACAGCACCGTCTTGCCGGCGGTCATCAGCTCCACGATGATGTTCGCGATGGTCTGGCTCTTGCCGGTCCCCGGTGGACCGTCCATCACGAAGCTGCGACCGGCGCGGGCCGAGACGATGCAGGCACGCTGGCTGCTGTCGGCATCCAGGATGCTGGCCAGGTTCTCGGCCGGGTGGTCCCGGTCGAGGGTGGCCGGGTCCGGCGGGTCGAACGCCAGGTGCGGCGCCTGCGGGGCGTCCGGCCCCAGGCCCAGCAGCTGCACCTGGGCATGGCCCAGGATCCGCTCCGCGTTGTCGGTCAGGTCCCGGTACATCGCCTCCTTGTGAAAGCTGAACGTGGTCAGCACCGACCGGTCCAGCACGCTCCAACCCGGGCGGTCGGCGATGGCCGCGCCGACGGCCGCGGCCAGGCCCGGCAGGTCGATCTCGTCGGCGTCGAACGGGGGCAGGCGCACGCCCAGCTCGCCCAGCTTGAGCGCCAGCGTGGGGTTCAGGACCGGGTCGTCGTCGGTGGGTCGCAGCACGTACGGCCGGTCGCGCGACGGCCGGGTGAGCTCGACGGGGACGAGCACGACCGGGCTGACCACGGTCGCGCGGTCGTCCGGGTCGATCCACTGCAGCATCAGCAGACCCGCGTACAGCGTCCACAGGCCGCGGTCGGCGTAGAGCTGACGGGTCACGACATCGAGCCGGCGCAGCGAGTTCTCCAGCTCGGCCGGGCGTTTGCCGGCGACCCGGACGCCGGGGTCGACCGCGCGCCCGTACCGATCGGCGGCGCTCTCGGTTGCTCTTGCGGTTGCCCCGTCGATGGCCCGGTCGGCCGGCGGCGGGTCCTCCGTCCCCCGGTCCGCGGCCGGCCCCGGGATCTCCGGCCCGTCGACGGCCAGCGGGAGGCCGGGCGGATCCGTGACCGGGTCGGGCCCGGGGGCCGCACCCGCGGCCGGCGCCGCGCCCGGCGTGGGGCCGCCGGCAGGCGCCGCAGCCGCTCCCGGAGCCGGATCGGGGTCGAGCGTGTACAGCCGGACGGGCCGGCCGGCCAGCAGCTCGGCCACCCCGGCCGGCGTCGGCTCGGCCAGTTCGAGCGAGGCCGTTCGCGTGTGCTTGAAGTAGAGCTGCCGCTGGCGCCGATCCAGCGCCACCAGCTGGCGGCGCCAGGCGTCGAGCTGCCGGCCCAGCCGGTCCGCCTGGGCGCGGTTCAGCGCCGGACCGGCGGCCCGCTCCGGGTCGGGGTCCGGTCCCGGAGCGTGGTCCCGGGTCGGTTCCTGGGGCGGCGGTGGTCCGTCCGGCATGCGTCTCCCTCACGGCGATGGCTGGGCCACATCGTGTCACCGCCGGGTCCGGCCCCGGTCCCGCCGGGCCGGGCCCCGATCTGTGAGATTGCCGATCGGGTCAGGGTCGTCGCCGGACCGGCAGGGCGGCCACGCCGGCGACCGGGCCGCGGTCCGACCGCAGCCGCCGGGCCGGCGCCGCACCGACGCCGGCCAACCGGCCGACGCGCTCCCGCACGATCGGGACCAGGCTCTCCATCTCCGCCTCGTCCTCCTCGTGCTCGGCCCACAGCGGCAGGTCGACCGCCCGCCCCAGGCGGCCGGCCAGGTCGGCGGCCGTCATCTCGCGCAGCCCGCCCGGGGTCGCCGCGGCGTCCAGGCACATCTGCCGGGCCAGGGCCTCGACGTCCTCCGTCGCGTACAGGCCGGTGAGCCCACCGGCCAGCTCGTCGACGACGACGACGAACGCGTGCGGCCGGGGACCGTACGCGAACTCGGCGACGAACGCTCGGGCCGCGCCGTCGACGAACCCGTAGGCCCGGCGGAAACAGGCGGTGCCCAGGTCGGCCACCCACGGCCGGTCGGGCAGGCCCCGCGCGACGAGGTCGGCGGCCGCCCGGCCGGTCAGGTGCCGCACGTCCGGCGGGCCGAGGTGGTGGAGCATCCGGCACATCACCAGCGCCTCCGGCCGCCCGGTCGGCGCGGCCTCCTCCACCAGCCGGCTCAGGCCGTCGACCAGATCGTCGTCACCCACCGCGCCGTGGAACGACCACAGGATCTCGGCGGCCGCCAGCTCCGCGTCGAACACGCCCAGCCGCGGGTCCAGCAGCGGCTGCCAGATGCCGAGCAGGCCGGCCACCGGGTCGCCGGACAGCATCGCGGCGGCGGCCCGCAACAGGCCGGCCAGCTCGGCATGGTGCTCGCCGCTGAGCGCATGCCCCTCGTCCAGCAGCTCCGGAGGCAGCCCGCACTCGGCGAGCTGGTCGAGGATGGCGTCCACCGACAGCTCGGCCGCCGCCGGATCGGGCTCGGGATCGGGCGTCCAGGCCGCCAGCGGCATGGGCCCACGGTCCGGTCCGACGTCCCGGCGGGTGCCCCGTCCGAGTTGCGGCCCGCACCCGGCGGCCGGGCCGGCGTCGGGCACGGCGTGCAGGTGGCGCCGCTCGCGGTTGCGTCTGGACATCGGGTCCCATGCTGCCACGCCGGCCGCGTGCTGTCCGGGGTTCAGCCGGCGCCGGCGGCATGCACGGCCAGCGCCGCGCGGGTGGCCTGCAGCAACGGCACCGGTACCCCCGCCGCGACCCCCCAGTCGACCAGGTCGCCGATGATCGCCTCGGCCTCCACCGGTCGCCCGGCCCGGCGGTCCTTGTCCAGTGACGCCCGATTGTCCGAGTCCGGGGCGGTCAGCACGGCCAGGTCGGCGGCCAGCTTGTCCGCCGGCGGGCGGTGCCCGGCCGCCTGCGCCACCGCGGCGGCCTCCGCCAGGAGCGCCCGGGCCGTCTCCGGGCCGCCCGGCGCCCGCGCCTGCCCGACCGAGCCGCCGGTCAGCACGTTCAGACCGGCGAAGGACGCCAGAAACACCCACTTGGCCCACAGCTCGTCGCGGATCGCCGAGGACAGGGTGGCCCGGAAGCCGCAGCCGCCGGCCGCCGCGTGGAACCGTCGGATCCGATCGCTGGGCGACCCGTCGAGCTCCCCGTAGGTCAGGGCGGCGGCGACCGGTCCCGTCGCGACCCGGCCCCGGTCGTCCAGGTAGGCCGAGACGAAGGCGAACCCGCCGATCACCCGGTCCGCCCCGAAGCGGTCCGCCAGCACGTCGATGTGGCGCATGCCGTTCAGCACGGGCAGCACCGCGGCGCCGGCGTCCACCGCGGGCGCGATGTCGGGGATCGCCCCGTCCAGCCCGTAGGCCTTGACGGCCAGCAGCACGACGTCGAACGGGTCCGCGCCCGGCAGCTCGTCGGCGGTGAGCACGCCGACCGGGACGGCCCTGACCTCGTCCTGCGGCCCGCCGGCCGTGCCGACCAGCTCCAGCCCCCGGCGGCGCAGCACCGCCGCCCGGGCGTCGCGGACCAGGAAGGTGACGTCACGGTCGTGCGCGGCCATCAGGCCGCCGAACAGGCCGCCGACGGCTCCGGCTCCCACCACCAGAATGCGCATCCGGCTCCCTCGTCCCCGCGTCGTCGTCCTGGATCGTCGTTCCCGGACCGTCGTTCCTCCGCTCGGCCGCGGCGGATCCGGGCCCGATGTCGAGAACGGCCGGCCGGCTCCGTCCCCGGGTCGAGCGCGACCAGAATGGGTCGCACCGCACCGAGGAGACACCATGGCCAAGTACCTTCTGCTCAAGCACTACCGCGGAGCTCCGGCTCCGGTCAACAACGTCCCGATGGACCAGTGGGATCCGGCGGAGATCACCGCGCACATCCGGTTCATGCAGGATTTCGCGGCCCGGTTGGAGCAGACCGGCGAGCTGGTCGGGGTCGAGGGCCTGGCCCCCGAGGGCACCTGGGTCCGGTACGACGGTCCGGGCCGCCCGCCGGTGACCGACGGCCCGTTCGCCGAGACGAAGGACCTCATTGCCGGATGGATGATCGTCGACGTCGACGGCTACGACCGGGCCCTGGAACTGGCCGGTGAGCTGTCGGCCGCCCCGGGGGCCGGCGGCCGGCCGATCCACGAGTGGCTCGAGGTGCGGCCGATCATGGCGGCGCCGCCGACGATCTCCGAGTGAGCGGCGAGTGAGCGGCGCATGACGGATCAGCTGGACGCCGGCCGGCTGCGCGTCCTGATTCCGGGGGTGATCGGCGCCCTGGTCCGCCGGGGCGCCGACTTCCCGACGGCGGAGGACGCGGTGCAGGAGGCGCTGGTCGAGGCCCTGCGGACGTGGCCGGCCGACCCGCCGCGGGACCCGAAGGGGTGGCTGATCACCGTGGCCTGGCGCCGGTTCCTGGACCAGGCCCGGGGGGACACGGCCCGGCGGCGGCGCGAGGATCTGGTCGACGTCGAGCCGCCGCCCGGGCCGGTGCCGGCGGTGGATGACACGTTGGCGCGGTACTTCCTGTGCGCCCACCCGTCGCTCGCCCCGGCGTCGGCGGTGGCGCTGACGCTGCGGGCGGTCGGCGGTCTGACCACCCGGCAGATCGCGCAGGCCTACCTGGTGCCCGAGGCGACGATGGCGCAGCGGATCAGCCGGGCCAAGCGCACCGTCGCCGGGGTGCGGCTGGACCGGCCGGGCGACGTCGACACCGTGCTGCGGGTGCTGTATCTCGTCTTCAACGAGGGTTACTCGGGCGCCGTGGACCTGTCCGCCGAGGCCATCCGACTGACCCGGCGCCTGGCCGCGGCGATCGACCACCCGGAGGTCGCCGGGCTGCTCGCGCTGATGCTGCTGCACCAGGCCCGCCGCGCGGCCCGGACGACGAGCGACGGCAACCTCATCCCGCTCGCCGACCAGGACCGGTCGCGATGGGACACCGCGATGATCGCCGAGGGGGTGACCGTCCTGCAGCGGGCGCTGGCCCGCGACCGGCTGGGCGAGTTCCAGGCCCAGGCCGCGATCGCCGCCCTGCACGCCGACGCCCCCACCGCGGCCGACACCGACTGGGTGCAGATCGTCGAGTGGTACGACGAGCTCGCGCGGCTGGCGGACGGTCCGATCGTGCGACTCAACCGCGCCGTGGCCGTCGGGGAGGCCGACGGACCCCGGGCCGGCCTGGCCGCCCTGGCCACGGTGGACGCGTCGGTGCCCCGGTACACGGCGGTGCTCGCCCACCTGCAGGAGCGCGCCGGCGACCGGACCGCCGCGGCGCGGCTCTATGCCGAGGCGGCCGGTCGAGCGCCCACCGTTGCCGAACGCAACCACCTGATGTGTCAGGCCGCGCGTTTGAACCGCCCCACATAACGATCCGGTCTCGCCAGCCGACCGGTTCCTGGCCCCGGACCGGGGGAAAACCGTTGTCGGCCAGCCCTTCCCAGGCCGCACGCGGGTGACCGCAGGCTCGCCGCGTCGATCACACACACCGTGTTCTTCGTCGCAGCCGACACCCGTCCGCCGGATTGGGCCGGCACCGAGCAGCCTGTTAGCCTTCGGAACGACACATTGTGTGCAACGGGGGAAGTGCCATGATCCGACGTATTCTGCTGTCCCTGCTCGCCACCATCGCGCTGCTGCTCGGGGGAGCCAGCATCGCCGAGGCGGCTCCGCTCAAGCCGCTCTACCTGGCCAAGGCCACGATCTCGACCGGGGTCACCGAGTATCCCGTGCCCGTCTGCGACTACAACTCGTTCTCCTGCGGGTATGTCTCGGTGGCGGCGACATTTGCCGGCCTCAACCGCGCCCCGTGGCGCCCCACCGGACCGGAGTACCCGGAGGCGCTGCTCAACGGCACCGTCCAGGTCAGCCGGGACTACGGTTGCGCGGACAGTTCCGGCAAGCGCCTGCGCCAGTACGACCGGACGGTGAACGAGACGGCCCAACTCGGAGTCCGCCGCGGCGCACCGGTTCCCTTCCCGCGGGAGGGCGACACGGTGACCATCACGACGTGGGCGTTCCTGTCCGACTCACAGCCGGGCAACTGCCCGGCCGGAACCACCCCGACGATGTACAAGCTCGTCGCGAAGCACGCGAAGCTGGAACTGGTCTCGCTGGTCACCGACACCACCGGCACCTACTGCGCTTCCGGCCGCAGCCAGTGGGTCGGCGCCGCGCCGACCCCGGCCAGGGCCACCGTCACGCCGTGAGCCGACCCGGCCGGGCACCGCGCGGTGTCCGGCCGGACTTGGCCAGCGTGCGGGTCGTCGCGACGCCGCTGCGAGTAGCGCGGCGCCATCGACTCCATCTGTTCCGTACAGCAGATCGCTTGGTGGCCTGCTGGGCCATGTTCGAGTCCTCGGGGGCACGGTCGCGGCAAAGTTGGTGATCGCCCGGCCCTTGCGTTCGTGCAGCTTCAGGTCGATCAGCAGCACCAGGATGTCCCGAGTGCAGCCCGCCTCGATGGCCTGAGACGCGCACCAAAGGGTCTGGTCGGAAGAGTTCAACCGGTCCAGGTCGTCAGCTCCTCGACCTCGGTTCCCAGCCAAGGTCATCGACCGGCTGCCAGCCGATCTCAAGGAGCGATGTCCGGACGCCCGCGCTCCCCATGATCTTGGTCCGGCGACCGGGGCGGCCGATCGCCCGCTGATGGTGAGCGACCGCGGTCCGGCAGGCCTACGCCGCCGCTGAGGCGACCACCGCCACCGCAAGGCTCACCATCCTCAGGGAGGCACCTTGAGCAGCGGGTGCACGAGTTGATTGGCGGCATCGCCGCCGGCCTGGGTGACGAGTACGCCGCCACAGCACTGACGTCGCTGGGTCTGGTCCGCTGTCCCGACCAGGTGGGTGACGCACGATCCAGACGTTCACCGCCCGCCGGATCGTGATGGCCTTCGATCCCGAGTCCGACGACCCGGCGATGCTGCGCACCGTTGTGCAGATGTTGCGGTTGGCGGCCGTCGCTGCGAGCGCGCGACGGGACGACTCGGCGGTCGACACCGCGCGCGAGAGACTCACCGAAACAATCGATCTGCGCGGCCCTATTGAGGTCGAGCGCCTGCCCGCACTGCTCGGGGGCAACGCGACCACGATCGACAAGGAGGCGGACGGACTCCGGTCCGGGCTGGACCGCCTGCTCGGACCGGCGATGACGGCGTTGGCCGGAGCCGCCGGCAGCGAACCTGCGGCTGCGTGAGGCAGATCGAGGCGCCTGGGAGCCGCCGCGGGGTCGGCTCCCGGAACACCCGATCGGGTGCACTCGCATTCGTCGAGCCATTCTGCGTGACGAAATGACGTCCCATTCATCCCATTGCTGAGCCAGTACCCAACTATCGCAAGGAAGCGATCGTGAGCACCACCCCAGGGGGAATGCAATACCCGGGATTCCCGGAACCACCGCCGGCCGCCCATCTTCGATTCCGGCGCGGCCAAGGCGCAGCCGGGTCTGCGGGCCATGCTCGACGAACTCGGCTTCAGCTCCCCCGTTCTCGACCGCATGGGCCAGACCCGCGGCGTCGCCGACCCGCCGCCCCGACT
>NZ_JBMDXT010000025.1:0-4819 GCF_048594475.1 Nakamurella sp.
CCAGCCGGCGGCGGCGTCCCCGGCCCCCCGCCGCGCCTCCCCGGACCAGTCCCTCCCCTGCCCGCCGCCGTGCGGGCCCCCGCACGACACCGGTTCCTGGCTGCCCGGGTCGTCCAGGCACATCGCGAACCGGGCCCCGTCGGCGGTGTTCCAGCTGCCGCGCAGCGAACCCTCGAGCTGACCGGCCGCGTCGGACACACCGTCCGGCGGCATTCCGACCACGCAGGCCGACCAGTCCTGCCCGGCCGCCTGCTGGCGCTCGTCCGGCCCGATCAGGGTGGGCGAGGCGCTGCTCATCGGGTAGCGGTCGGGATTGGACCCGAGCGACGGCGGCAGGCCAAGGTAGCTGTCGATGGCGTTCCAGCACTGTTGCCAGGAGCCGTCGTCCCACATCTCGGTCAGGTCGGTGCCCGCACCCACGGAGACGACCTCGCCGTACCGGGTCCCGGTGCACGGCGCGACCCGCAGCGCCGGCAGCGGGCCGCTGGTGCGGCCGGCCTCGTCGGCCAGCCACGGGTCCTCGAGCAGGCAGTCGCCCGCCGCCGGGGGTCCCGGCGGCGGACCGGCGACCGCGGTGCCGGTGATCGACCCGGGACGGGCGGCGGTCCACACCACGGCCCCGCCCAGCAGCACGACCGCGCCCACCACGGCGGCCCAGCGCAGGCCGGTCATCGCCGCGGCACCGGCTGGTCGCCCAGGCCGCGAAGCGGTCCGGTCAGCGGGCCACCGTCCCCGGCCGACACCAGGCAGTCGACGATGTAGCCGTCCGGGTCGGCGACCGCCGCGTCACCGGTGACGACCTGTTCCGCGACGTCGTCGTAGGTCGAGTTCACCACCTGGACGGTCAGCGCCCCGCTGTCCAGGTGGGCCGGCGAGCCGATGGCGTCGGCCGCGACGGCGCGGCAGTCGGCCAGCACCGCGTCCGCGGCCCGGCCGGGGTCGCCGGGCCAGTAGGCGAGCTCCTCGAACCGGTGCCCGGAGCGGCAGCCCACCGGGACCTGCCGGTCCGGATCGTCCAGGCACAACGCGAAGAAGATCCGGTCGGCGGGGGTGGCCCAGACATCGCGGAGCGCCCGATCGACCTGCCCGGAGCCCGGCCCGCCACCCTGCGGCGGCGGGCCGATGACGCAGGCCGACCAGTCCTGGCCGGCCGCCCGCTGCCGGGCGTCCGGGCCGACGAGCACCGGCCACGCGCGGCTCGCCGCCGTCGGCCCGCCGTCGGCGGCCCGCGGATCCGGCATGCCCAGGTAGGTGTACCCGGCGTCGAAACACCGCTCCAGGCTCCCGTCCTGCTGGGCGGACAACCGGTCGGTGCCGGCGCCGACCGACACCACCTCGCCGAACCGCGGCCCGTCGCAGCTGGCCAGCCGCAACGCCGCCAGCGGATCGTCCGCGCCGAATCCGCCCATCACTGCCGAACCGAACGGCTCGTCCAGGAGGCAGTCGCCGACCTGGGGTGGTGGGGCCGGCTCGGCCCCGGCCGCGGGCGCGGATGATGCCGTCCTCGAGGCGGGCGCGGTGGGCGACCCGGAACTCGACCCCGAGGCCCGTTCCGATGGATCACCGGCGGACGGCGCCGTTCCGGTCACCGTCGCGGACGCCGGGCCGGACGTCGGCGTGCCCGCGACGGTCGGCCCGCCGAGCGCCGCCGCCGTCACCACCCCGGCGATCAGCAGCACCACCACCGCACCGGCGCCGATCCATAGCCGAGCCATCGGCTCTCACCCCCCGATCGCGCATGCGAGGGTGACACTGTGACACGGTCGGGGACGAATCGCTCCCCGGGCAGGGCTGCCGGGGGTTCGGGCCGCCGTGGGCGCCGATCAGGTCAGCCAGTGCTCCTGCCGCTCGGTCATGTCCCAGAGCCGCATCCGGTGCAGCCGACCCGGAACGCCGGCGGGCCCGAGCACCGGCAGCGCGGCCGCGATCTGCGCGGCGGTGAGCCGGCGGGCCAGCGTCAGGTGGGGGGTCCAGGCCCCGGCCGTGAACGTGCCGTGCCGGTCGACCGGGTCGTCCAGCGCCTCCACCACCCGCCGTTGCAGGTCCAGCAGCTCGACGGCCGGTCCGGCCAGGCGGGCCAGGACGAACTGCCGCCCGCCGAAGACCAGAACCGATCCGGCGGTGACCGGCAGGGGCAGGTCGCGGGCCACCGCGGCCAGCCGCTCGCGCACGGGTTCGGCCGCGGTGGCGGACAGCGCCAGGGTCACGTGCGGCCGGTTCGACACCCCGGTGTGCCGGGCCTGGCTGGGCAGGCCCGCCTCGACCAGCGCCGCCCAGTCCGCCCGCACCGCCGCGTCCGCGGCCCCGTCCACGACCAGTTCCACCGAGAACATGCCCTCATGAAACGGCAGCCCCGCGCGGTCCGCTGCTTGGCCGGGCACCGGCCAGGGAAAGATGGGCCGGGTGCAGTCCGCCGGGTCGGGGCCGACCCGTCCGGCCGGGACGATGAGGGGGTCGCATGTTCGGACGCGGCAAGAAGCCGGCGACGGGTGACGCGCGGGGGTCCGGGAACGCGCCGGACGGATCGGCGCGGGCGGGCGACGGCTCGGATTCCGACGACGACCTGGCCGGTCACCGGCCGCATCACCCGCTCAGCGACCGGGCCCTGGAGGGTCTCAAGCACAACATCACCGACTGGTCGCGGTGGACGCTGCGGCTGCTGATCATCGGCGTCGGACTGGTGGTGCTCTTCTGGCTGATGGGCCAGCTGTGGAGCGTGCTGCTGCCCATCTTCCTGGGCCTGCTGCTGGCCACCGTGCTCTGGCCGCCCGTCCGGCTGATGCGCCGCAAGCTGCCCAACGCGCTGGCCGCCATCCTGGCGCTGCTCGGGTTGCTGGTGATCTTCGGCGGCCTCATCGCGGTGCTCGCCCCGCAGGTGACCTCGCAGGCCGGCGACCTGGCCGATCGGGCGATCGGTGGCCTGACCACCCTGCAGCAGTGGCTGGCCGGCCCGCCGTTCAACCTCGGTCCCGACGCGCTGGGCGGCCTGGTCAACAAGGGCATCTCCGAGCTGCAGAGCAACAGCCAGGAGGTCGTGGCCATCGTCATCGGCAGCCTGGGCGCCATCGGGTCGGCGATCGTCACGCTGGTGCTCGCGCTCGTGCTGTGCTTCTTCATCCTCAAGGACGGCCCGACGTTCGTGCCGTGGCTGCAGACCTGGATCAACCGCAGCGGCGGGCGGCACTTCGCCGAGGTCTCCGACCGCGTCTGGACCGCGCTGGGCCAGTACGTGTGGTCGCAGGCGGCGGTGGCCGCGGTCGACGGCATCTTCATCGGCCTGGGTGTCTGGCTGCTCGGGGTGCCGTTCGCGCTGCCGATCGCCGTGCTGACGTTCTTCGGCGGGTTCGTGCCGATCGTCGGCGCCTTCGTCGCGGGGTCGGTCGCGGTGCTCGTCGCGCTGGTGTCCAACGGCGTCTGGACGGCGGTCGCGGTGCTGGTCGTCGTGCTGATCGTGCAGCAGCTCGAGGGCAACGTGATGCAGCCGATCCTGGTCGGCAAGACGATGAAGATCCACCCCGCCATCACCATCGGGGTGGTGGCGCTGGGCGGCACGCTGTTCGGGATCGTCGGCGCCTTCCTGGCCGTCCCTGCGGTCGCGGTCGTGCAGGTCATCGCCCGGTACGTGCGCGAGCAGCTGCAGGCACTCCCCCCGGAGCCGGCCGGCGGGGCGGCTCCGGACCGTGCCCGGTCAACCGATTCCGATCCCGTGGACGGAGTGGCCTAGCGGCGGCGATCGGGGCGCGGGCGTCCGGGCGCGGCCCGGTCGTCCGGGGTCCGAGCCCATGCCCGCCCCGCCCAGCCCCACCAACCGCACCGAACCCGGGTCAGCGCCGGAGCCGATCGGTGCGCGAGCCGTCGGGTCGATCAGTCGAGCACGGTCGGCCGGATCTGGCGGCGCAGCTCCACCAGGTGCAGCGCGTGCGCGTCCAGCGCCTTGTCCTGCTGGGTCTCCGGCCGCCAGCGCGGCACGGGGGTGGCGTGGGCGGCGTCGTCGAGCGCGACGAAGATCGTCAGGCAATGGGTGGTCAGCTCCAGCTCACCGGTGGTCGGCGACCCCGATCGGACGTGCACGGCGATGTGCATGCTGCTGCGGCCGGTGCGCAGCAGCCGGGCCTCCAGCTCGACCAGGTGCCCGATCTGGATGGGCCGGTAGAACCGGACCCCGCCGGAGTACGCGGCGATCGCCGGGCCGCCGCACCAGCGGGTGGCGACCGCGTAGGCGGCCTCGTCGATCCAGCGCATCACGGTCCCGCCGTGGGCCTTGCCGCCCCAGTTCACGTCCGTCGGCGCGGCGAGGAAGCGCAGGGTCGTGGCCGGCGCCGTGCTCGGGCCGGTGTAGCTCTGCTCGGCCATCGCCTGTTCGATGTTGCGGCGGACGGTCACCCGGGCCCGGGCGTCCGCGAGCAGGCGTTCGTCCACCTCGGTGACCGGCGTCCACGGGGGCACCTGCGTCGGCCGGCCGGTGGCGTCGACCGCGACGAACACGACCACGCAGGTGGTGGCCTCGGTGTAGACGCCGTCCTGCGGATCCGCCGACGAGACCGTCACGTGCACGTCCATGCTGCTGCGGCCGGTCCGCATCAGGCGGGACGTCACCTCGACCAGATGGCCCGACTCGATCGGCCGGGCGAACCGGATGTCGCCCACGTAGGCGGTGACGCAGTAGCCGCCGCTCCAACCGACGGCCAGCGCGTACGCCGACTTGTCGATCCACTCGAGCACCCGGCCGCCATGGATGGACCCGCCCAGAGAGGCCACCTCCGTCGGGGCCGCCAGGAACCGCAGGGTGATCTCGCTCTGCCCCGTCGCCATGGAGGAT
>NZ_JBMDXT010000250.1:0-2464 GCF_048594475.1 Nakamurella sp.
CCCGCTCCCGCCGACCCCCGCCCCGGCGACCCCCGCCCGGCCGGGCGCCGAGCGTGACGGGGGCACCGTCGTCGACGGCCGGGCCGCCCGACCGGCCGAGCCGGTGGCCCCGGCATGACGATCCGCGTGCTGCTGGTGGACGACCAGCCGCTGATCCGGATGGGCCTGGCGATGATCCTGACGGACGCCGGCGACATCGAGGTGGTGGGCGAGGCCGACGACGGCGCCGGCGGGCTGGCGCAGTTCCGCGCCCTGGCGCCCGACGTGACGCTGCTGGACATCCGGATGCCGGTGATGGACGGGATCGAGGCCACCCGGCGGATCATGGCGACCGACCCGACCGCCCGGGTCCTGGTGCTGACGACCTACGACACCGACGACAACGCCTACGCCGCGCTGCGCGCCGGGGCCAGCGGGTTCGTGCTCAAGGACGCGCCCGTGCCGGAGCTGGTGCAGGCCGTGCGGGCCGTGGCCGACGGCCACGCCGCGGTCGCGCCCCGGGTCACCCGCCTGCTGCTGGACACCTACGCGCGGCGGCTGCCCCGGCCCGCGGACGCGACGCCGGTCGCGGTCCTGACCGCGCGCGAGCGGGAGGTGCTCGGGCTGGTCGCGCGGGGCCTGACCAACGCCGAGATCGCGGACGAGTTGACGGTCTCGGAGTTGACGGTCAAGACCCACGTCAGCGCCGTCCTGGGCAAACTCGCCCTGCGCAACCGGGTGGCCGCGGTGATCTGGGCCTACGACCACGGGCTCGGCTGAGTATCAGGGGTGGCCGCGCCGGGCGGGGGACCGACCGCTGCGGATCCGGCGGGGCAGAATCGACGGATGGCCAGGTACGGCTCGATGTACGGACCCGACGTCACCTTCACCGGGGTGCCCCGCTGCGACCTGGACGACCCGGCGAGCTACGCCGATGCCGTCGCGGTGATCGTCGGCGCGCCCTACGACGCGGGGACCTCGTACCGCTCCGGCGCCCGGATGGGCCCGATGGCGCTGCGCAGCTGTGACTACTCCGAGCACACGGGGTCCCGCCCGCACCTGGCGTTGCGGGTGGACCCGCTGGCCGGGGTCGTGGATGCTGGCGACGTGGAGATGGCTCCGACCGAGACGAAGCGCTCCCTGGACGCCCTCCAGGCGGCCGTGCTGACGATCCTGCGGGCCGGCAAGGTGCCGGTCGTCCTGGGTGGTGACCACACCGTGGCCCAGCCCGACATCACGGCCATGGCCGAGCATTTCGGGTACGGGCGGATCTCGGTGATCCACTTCGACGCGCATGCCGACACCGGGGACATCCAGTTCGGCTCGCTCTACGGGCACGGGCTGCCGATGCGCCGGGTGATCGAGTCGGGCGCCGTCCGCGGCGACCGGTTCCTGCAGATCGGGTTGCGCGGCTACTGGCCCGAGCCGCCCGAGCTGCAGTGGATGGCCGAACAGGGCATGCACTGCTACGAGATGGCCGAGATCGGCCGGCGCGGACTGGACCGGGTCCTGGACGAGGCGATGCGGATCGCCACCGACGATACCGACGGGGTGTACCTGTCGGTCGACATCGACGTGTGCGACCCGGCCGCCGCGCCGGGCACCGGCACCCCGGAGCCGGGCGGGTTCAGCGCGCGGGAACTGCTGGACGCGGTCCGCCGGATCGGCCGGGAGGTGCCCCTGGTGGGTCTGGAGATCGTCGAGGTGGCCCCGCCCTACGATCACGCCGACATCACCGCGATGCTCGGCAACCGGGTGGTGCTGGAGACCCTGGGCGGGATGGCCCGGCGCCGGGCGGACGTCGCCACCGGGGCCGTCTGGGACGAGGCGACCCCGCTGATGGCCGGGCGGCTGCCCGACCCGCCCGCCCCGGGCCACGAGCGGCCGCTCTGAGCGGCGCCACCGGGCGGGGCGGTCCGGCGCGACGTCAGCGACCCGCGAACATGCTCAGCGCAAAGGCCACCACGGCCGCGTTGTAGAAGAAGCTGATGATCGAGTGCACCAGCACGTGCCAGCGCATCCGGGCGGTGGTGACCAGCACGTCCGAGACCGAGAACGCGGTGCCGATGGTGACCGCGAAGTAGACGAAGTCGACCGCCGACGGGTCGGGCGTGTCCGGGAAGGTCAGGCCGCCGGCCTGCCGGTACATGGTCGCGTACCGGCGGGCGTAGCCGGCCTGCAGCAGCATCCAGGACAGGATCATCGCGACGACGCCCAGGATGTTCAGCAGGATCGCGTAGTCGTCCGGGTTGTCCGAGACCGCGATGTCGACCGCGACCGTGAATCCGATGAGGCTGGCCACCAGGGCGAACAGGAAGTTGAACCGCAACCGCTGAGTCGCCGGGCCGGCGCTGACCGGGGTCGGCGCCCGGCGCGACCGGCGCAGCACGACGGCGCCGATCCCCACGTAGATCACGGCCAGCAGGTCCCAGACGGCCAGGTAGGCGAGTTCGTCCTCGTCGGCGACGAAGACGAAGCCCAGCCC
>NZ_JBMDXT010000251.1:0-13172 GCF_048594475.1 Nakamurella sp.
GACACCGCGCTGGCGATCGAATCCTGGGACGAGCAGCCGACCCGCGAGCTCGCCGACGGCCGGAGGTTCAGCCGGGCGCAGGTCCGGCTCGGCCCGGCCGGCGACCACCCGGACGGACCGGGTGCGCTGCGGTCGGCCACCTACGAGGCCCTGCTGTACTACGCCGCGGACGGCGGCAGCAGCTACGTCACGGTGATGGAGGTGTCCGCGGTGCTCGACGGGCGCGCCGGGACGTTCGTGCTGACCGGGTCGGGCACCTATGACGGCACCACGGCCGACGGTCGACTCGCCGTGGTCCCCGGGTCGGGCACGGGCGGGCTGGCCGGCATCTCGGGGTCGGTGACCAGCCGGTCCACCCACGAGGACTACCCGCACATGCCGCTCCACGTCGAGTACGACCTGCCCTGAGCGCGATCCGGCCGGCCCGGCCGGTGGGCCCACCGGCCGGGACCGGCGATGATCCACCGGTGACCGAACTGGACCGGACGGCCAACGTCCTGGGCGCGCTGGCCGGCACGATCTCCGATCAGGCCGCGGCCGCCATGGCCGGCGCCGCGGGGCTGCCGGCCCGGGGGTCGACCGCCCCGCTGGCCGCGCTGTCGGCGATCGCCGAGTTCCTCGACTCCCCCACCGTCGATCAGGTCGGGCAGGTGCTCGGGCTGTCCCCGTCCGGTGCCGTCCGGCTGGTCGACCGCCTCGCGGCCGACGGCCTGGTCACTCGCGGCCCCGGCCCGGACGGCCGGACCCGGGCCGTGACCCTGACCGCGGACGGGCGCGCGGCCGCGGCCGCGGTCACCCGCGCCCGACGCGACCTGCTCACGCGGATGCTCGACGGGTTCGCGGCCGCCGACCTGGCCGTGCTGGAGCCCCTGCTGGGTCGCCTGATGCGCAACGCGGTCCTCGCCAAGGCCGGCGGTGCCTGGATCTGCCGGCTCTGCGACCTGACCGCCTGCGAGCGCTCGGCGGGTCGTTGCCCGGCGCTGACCGCCGCCCGCGAGCGGGCCGACCGGGCCGCGGATCCGCCGGGCGGCGACTGACCGGGCCGCCGGTCAGCGCGGCTGGATGCCCCGCCGCACCGGGCGGGCGACCGCGACGTCGATCCGGCCGGCGAAGACGAGCGCCGCCGCGACGAGCATCAGGACGCCACCGGCCGCGGTCGACCACGGCCCGGCGGCGGCCGACGTCTCGCCCGGGTCGAACACCGATGCGTCCCCCGGGGCCAGCCCCCGCCAGAGGCCGAACCCCAGGCAGACCAGCCCGCAGCCGGTCAGCACGGCGGCGGTGATCCGGTGCGGGCGGCGGCCGTCGGGCAGGTGCGCCATGATCACCACACCGGCCACCGCGGCGATGACCCCGAAGATCAGCCCGATCAGGCCCGGCCGGTACGTGCCGGCCCCGTTGAGCACGTCGTTGAGGTTGGTCCCGGCGATCTGGCTGCTGCCGGTGATGCCGCCCCACCCGGTGATCGACGTCGTGCCGCCGTCCTCCGTGCCGGCCGACAGCCAGGGCAGGAAGCCGGCCACGAACGCGACGAGCCCACCGAGCAGGGCCAGCGCGCCGACCGCGATCCGGGTGGTGCGCGCGGTCGCCGCCGCCCGCTCGGTCACGGCCGCACGTCGATCAACACCTTGCCGACCGCACCCGCCTCGACCGCGGCGTGGGCCTGGGCGGCCCGTTCCAGGGGGAAGTGGTGCAGCGGCAGCCCGGCGTCCCGCCCGGCCCGGATCGCCCCGGCGCCGACCGCCGCGGCGACGTCGGCGACGGCCCGCGCCTTGGCCGCCGGCGGCGCGGTGTAGATCAGGACGAACTGCCACCGCGCGTTGGGCACCATTTGCGCGGCGATCGGGACGGTGACGTCGGCGCCGCCGTTGTTCGCGTAGATCGCCACCGACCCGTGCGGGGCGATGACGGCGGCGTCCAGGGCGGCGTTCTGCGCCGGCGCCACCTCCACGACCGTGTGCACCGCCGGGACGAGCTTGCGGATCTCGGCGACGGCGTCCTGGCGGCGGTAGTCGATGACGTGGTCGGCCCCCGCGGCGACGGCCAGCTGGGCCTTGTCCGGCGAGCTGACGGTGCTGATCACGGTGGCGTCGCTCCACCGGGCGAGCTGGATCGCGGCGTTGCCGACGGCTCCGGCCCCGCCGGCCACGAGCACGACCCGGCCCTGGAGCGTCCCCGGGCCGAGGGTGACCGGGCCGTCCTCGGTGACGGTCAGGCAGCGGTGCGCGGTCAGGAAGGGGATGCCCAGACCCGCGCCCAGATCGAAGGAGGCGGCATCCGGCAGCGGCACGACCTGCCGGACGGGGACCACGGTGGACTCGGCCGTCGTGCCCCAGGGCCGGCGCCAGGCGGCCTCCCAGATCCACACCCGCTGCCCGACCAGCGCCGCGTCGACGCCGGGGCCGACCGCGTCGACCACGCCGGCGCCGTCCTGACCGGGCACCTGGGGCGGTTCGACCGGCCCGTCGGCGCCGACCGAGCCGGTCCCGCGGCGGGACTTCCAGTCGGTGGGGTTGACCCCGGACCGGTGCACCCGGACCCGGACCTCGCCGGGCCCGGGGTCGGGCTCCGGCCGCTCGACCAGGGTGAGTACGGACGGGTCGCCGGTCCGGCGGTATTCGATGGCACGCACAGGCAAACGGTAACCGCCGGGCCGGGGAGACGGGTGGGAACGAGCCCCGGACGACCGCCGGGCCGGGCGGCCTATCCTGACCGGCGTGGACGGGCGCCCGGTGGTGACGGTGGCGTTGCACGGCGTCGCCCAGGACGACGACCTGGGTGTGCAGGCATTCGCCCGGCACCTGGAGTCCAGGCTGGACGACGGGGTCCCCGGCCGGTCGATCGTCGCCGGGATGCGCGCGTTCCTGGAGGCCAAGCCGCACCTGGCACCGCCGCCCCCGTGGACGCCGGCGCCGCCGCCGGTGACCGGCTACCGGGCCGTGACGGCCCTGGCCGTCGCCGCCGGGCTGAGCGGGGCGCAGATCGCGACCGCCCGCCGGGCCTCCCGGCTCGACCTGGCCGGGTCCGCCTGGGTCCTCGACCCGGCCGACGGGCTGCCCGAGTTGCTCGACCTGCTGGCCCGCCAGGCCGACCCGATCCTGGTCGCCGACCCGGACGACCCGGCGACCGGGCCGGTGCTGGACGCGCTCGAGCTCGCCGGGCGCCTGCCGATCCGGACCGCCCCGGAGCTGGCCGCCGACCTGTCCGGGGACCTGGCCGGCCGGCCGGTGCTGCTGATCGACGCGGACTGGCCGCCGGCCCCGGTGGCGGCGGGCGGGCCGGTCGCCGGGGTGTCGACGGCGCTGATCGACCGGTTCGGTTCCGGGACGGGCGAGGCGGACATGCGGGCCGCCGACCTGCCCGACCTGCTGCCCGACGTCGCCGGCTGGCTGCACCGGACCGCGCGAGGCGAAGGAGCACCATGACCTGGTCGACCCCCGACGGCACGCCGGCCGAGCAGCCGGACCTGGTGCTCGCCCACCTCTCGGACACCCACCTCACCTCGCCCGGGGTGCGGTACAACCAGGTGCTGGACGCCGACGCCGCCCTGGACCGGGCCGCCGCGGTGCTGCGCGCGGCCGTCGCGGACGGGCGGCGGCTCGACGCCGTCGTGCTGTCCGGCGACCTCACCGACAGCGGCGATCCGGACGCGTACCGGCGGCTGCGGGCCGCGGTCGAACCGCTGGGCGTCCCGGTGATCTACGCGACCGGCAACCACGACGTGCGCGCCGAGTTCCACCGCAGCCTGCTGGGCCGCGGCGACGACGGGCCGGTCCTGCAGGTGCACCGGCTCGGCGGGCTGCGGATCGTCGTGCTGGATTCCACGGTGCCCGGGGCCGGGCAGGGCCGGCTGGCCGGCGAGCACCTGGCCGAGCTCACCGTCGAGCTCGCCGAGCCGGCCCCGGCGGGCACGGTCGTCGTGCTGCACCACGCGCCCCTGCCGCCGCCGTCGCCGCTGCTGAGCTATTTCGCGCTGGAATCGGCGTCCCGGCACGCACTGGCCCGGGCCGTGCAGGAGACCGACGTCCGGTTGATCCTGGCCGGTCACCACCACCTGGCCCAGTCCGGGACGCTGGGCCGGGTCCCCGTCGCCGTGGCCGGATCCACCGCCATCCGCACCGATCCGCTCGGCCCGGCCGGGCACGAGCGGACCTGGGCCAGTGGCGCGTTCAACCTGGTGCAGGTGTTCCCCGAGACCATCGTGGTGTCGGTCGTGCCCGTCGACGGTGCGCCGGTCGTCTTCGACCTGGACGCCGACGGCTGCCGAAGGGTCATCGACGCCCACCCGGCGCCCTGACCGCGCCGGCCGTTCCGGCCGGCGGGCCGGTCACGGATGGACGGTTTCCCGGCCGCTGACCGAATGGACGGTGATCCGGACCCAGTGCGACCGGTCGACCAGGTCGGCCCACGGCCGCAGGTCGAGCCGGGCCAGCCGGGTCGCGGTCTCGGTGTCCTGCACGGTCAGCGCGGTCCCCCGGACCAGCACGCTCCAGCCGGTCCGCCGCCCGGCGTCGAACCCGTCCACCTCGAACGCGACCCGCACGCCGGCGTCGCCGGCCAGCAGTTTGGACCCGCGGGCCGTCCGGAACACGATCGTCTCGCCATCGACGGCGTGGTTGACCGGCAGGATCACCGGATCGTCGTGATTGACGAAGGCCAACCGCCCGACCGGGGCCGCCCGCAACCGCTCCCAACACTGGGCGGGACTGAGCACACCCATCCCCGAGCGGTCCACCGGCAACGACGTCGTCATACCCGGCAGCCTCCCCCCGACCCGGCCGTCCGACCAGGGCCGAAGGACCTCCGTCCTACCTCAACCTCAGGTTGAGGGTTAGACAGAGAAGGGTCCGGGCCAGGCGACGACCAGCCACCCACCGGCCAGCAGGCACGGCCCGAACGGGATCGCCGAGCCCGGTCGCAGTCGCCGGGTGACCAGACCGGCCACCGCGATCACGGCCCCGATCCCGAAGGCCAGGACGAGCCACCACAGGGCGGCCGGCACCGACACGAAACCGGTCAGCAGGGCCGGGGTCGGCACCAGCTTGACGTCGCCCCGGCCCATGGCGCGCGGGGCCAGCGCCGCCATCCCGGCAAACAGCGCGGTGACCACCGCGGCCGCCACCAGGGCCGTCCGCGGATCGCCCGCGGACGGCGCCACCCGCCAGGTCCCCAGCACCAGCGCCGCGGTGATCGGGATCGCCGGCAGGGTGAGCGCGTCCGGCAACCGGTGCACGGCGATGTCCACCGCGCCCAGCACCACCAGCAGCACGCCGGCCCAGCCCACGAGCACGATCGTCGGAGCCGGCCAGGTCACCCCGGCGCCGACCGCGGTGACTCCGGCGGCGGACAGTTCCAGGATCGGGGGCCGCAGCCCGACACCGCGGCGCAGCCGGGCCAGCAGTCGCCGCCCGGCCCACCCCGCGACGGCTCCGATCGCCGCCCCGGCGGCGACGACGAGCACGAGCGACCACGGCATGCCCAGCACCGTCTCACGTCCGGCCGGGCCCCCGCGGAGTTGTCCACATTCTCCCGCTCCGCGTCTCCGCGGAAACGCCTCCGCGGAAACGCCTCCGCGGAAAAGCCTCCGCGGAAACGCCTCCGTCGGCGGCAGGTCACGGTGGCTCGCCGAACGCCCCGGTCCGCGTCTCCGCGGAAACGTCAGGGGCGGGCGACCGGCGCCCCGAACGCGCCGCCGGCGCCGAACACCGCCGCCGCGAAGCGCTCCCCGATGAGGCGGTGGGTCGCGGCGTCGGGGTGCAGGGCGTCGGGCAGCGGGTGCGTGCCGGCGTCCCCGGGCCCGTACAGGTCGAGGCCGCTGAGCAGGAACAGCTGCGGATCGGTGGCCGCCCGGTCACGGAACACCCGCTCGATGTCCTCGCGGACGACCGTCAGGGTCAGCCGGCCGGCCGCCACCTCGGCCGGGTCGCCGGTGGCCCGGAACCGGGTGACGCCCCGGGCGAGAGCGGCCAGGTCGAACGCGCCGGGGCCGGGCGTGTCCTCGTGGATCGGGCAGTGCAGCGGCGTGATCAGCAGGAGCGGGGCGTCGGGGTGACCGTCCCGGATCGTGTCGAGGAACCCGTGCAGGGCCGGCGCGAAGGCCCGGCGCCGCATCAGGTCCGCGTTGACGATGTTGATGCCCATCTTCACCGACAGCAGGTCGGCCGGGCTGTCCCGGATGACCTGGGCGACGAACGGATCGAGCAGGGCGCTGCCGCCGAACCCGAGGTTGACCGGCCCGACGCCGGCGCTCCGGGCCGCGATGGACACCCAGGTGGCCGCCGGCGTCGCCGCGTTCGAGCCCTGGCTGATCGAGGAGCCGTGATGCACCCATGTCGTCGCCGCCGGCGGCACCGGACCCAGCGGGGCGTCGGCGGTCAGGGAGATCAGCTCGACGGATTCGACATGCGGCAGCCAGAGCTCGACGCGGCGCCGGCGCCCGTCGTCCGCGCCGAGGTCGAAGCTCATCGCGCCCGGATCGGCTGCCACCGTGGTGGACCGGCCCGTGCCCAGATCCATGGTGACCGTGACGGCGTGCGACAGGCTCGCGGAGGCGACGAGCACCCCGTCGACGACCGCGTCGAACACCCCGGGCGCCCGCGGCGGGACGCCGGCCAGGCCGAAGCGGGTGGCCAGGGCGGTCAGGGTCACCCGGGCCACCGTGGTGGTGAAGACTAGGCGCACGCCGGCCGGCTGGGCCTCGACGAGCTGCAGCTGGGCGTCGCCGCGGGCGCGGGCCCACGCCGGCAGCCGGTGTGGGCGCAGGCCGGCGGCGGTCCGCTCCAGCTCCGCGGCCCCGTGGACGAGGTCGGGGTGGATCGTCACGAGCTCTCCTGGGTACGGCGGCCGGGTGAGGTCAACCGGTCAGACCGGCAGCGGCAGGTCCGTGCCGGAGCCGGCCCGCAGCCCGTCGCGCATCGCGTGGACCGGCGCGGGGACCCCGGTGATGAGTTCGAACTGCCGGAACGCCTGGTGCAGCAGCATGTCCAGGCCGGTGACGGTGATCCGGCCGGGCACGCCACCGGCGGCCAGCGGCGTCGGCCACGGGTGGTAGACGACATCGAAGAGGACCGGTACCGCACTCAGGACCGCGGCGAAGTGGTCCGCGCCGCCGGCCGGCACCGTCGACACGACCAGGTCCGCGCCGGCTCCGGCGTCGCCCACCACGTCGGTGTCCCAGCCGATCACCCGCAGCGGCAGGCCCAGGGTGCCGGCCACCGCCTGCGCCGACGTCGTGGAGGCCGGCCGCCGGCCGGCGATGGCCACGTCGGAGGTCCCCAGTTCGGCCAACGCGGCCAGCACGGCGGCCGCGGTCCCGCCGCCGCCCAGGATCAACGCCGACCGGATCGGCGGCGCCCCGGCCGCCCGCAGCGCGCCGACCAGTCCGTCGACGTCGGTGTTGTCGGCGTACCAGCCGCCGTCCCGCCGGACCAGGGTGTTGGCCACGCCCAGCGCCTGCACCCGGGCCGACCGGCTGTCGGCGACCGCCGCGGCGGCCGACTTGCCGGGCATGGTCACCGAGAATCCGGCCCACTCCGGGCCGGTAGACCTGACCAGCTCCGGCAGCGCGTCGCCGTCGCACTCGATCGGCTCGTACCGCCAGTCGGTCAGGCCGGCGGCCGCGTACCCGGCCCGGTGCAGCGCCGGGGACAGCGAGTGACCCACGGGCGAGCCCAGCACCGCGGCCCGGTGACGCACCTCGCTCACCCGAACACCCCGTTGGCGCGGGCCTGGGCGACGCAGGCCTCGTGCTGCTCGACGGTGATGGAGAAGCAGGACGCGCCGGTGTTGTCGATCTTGACGAAGAACATCCACGAGCCGGCCGCGGGGTCGAGGGCGGCGGCCACCGCGTTCGGGCCGGGCGAGGTGATCGGCGTCGGCGGCAGCCCGGCGGCGTAGTAGGTGTTCCACGGGCTGGGGTTGGCCCGGTCCGCCGCGCTGGTCGCGATGGACGCCCGGTCGAGCGCGTAGTTGACGGTCGAGTCCATCTCCAGCTTCATCCCCGCGGCCAACCGGTTGTCGATGACCCGGGCCACCTTGGGCATGTCGGCGGTGATGCCCTCCCGCTCGACGATCGAGGCGATGATCGCGGCCTGGTACGGGGTGATCCCGAGCCGGGCGGCGTCCGCGATGATGTCGGTGCCGTTCCACATGGCCGCGGACGCGCTGACCACGGCCTTGAGCGCCTGCTCCGGCGTCGACCCCGGCGGGATGTCGAAATCGCCCGGCATGATCGTGCCCTCGAGCCGCTTGCGCGGGTCGGGCGCGGCCCGCACCCCGTCGGCGGCCCACTCGACGACACCCAGCGAGGCCGGGTCGGCCGTCGTGGCCACCTGCCACAGGTCGTCGGCGGTGAAGCAGTCCTGCTGGCCGTTGAGCGGCACGCAGGCGGCCGCGGCGATCTCGGAGATGTAGCCCGGGACCACGTTCTGGCTGCCGTCGGTGCCGACGGCGGTGACGTCGGTCAGCTGGCGGCCCGGGATCAGCCGCAGGTGGCCGACGTGGTTCTCCTTGGCCACCAGGGCGTCCGCCGCCGCCTGGGCGGAGGCGTTCTGCCGGACCTTGTAGTAGCCGGGCTTGAGCGCCTGGACGTCGCCGTCCAGGGCGGCCTGCTGCTCGAAGGCCTCCGCGCTGGCCACCACCCCGGCGCCGACCAGCGTCTGGGCGATGTCCTTGATGCCGTCGCCGCCCTGGATCCGCACCACCACCTCGGTGTCGCCGGGGCCGGCGTAGTCGGGCACCTCGTCGGTGCCCGAGCGCCAGATCATGAACCCGGCGACGAGTCCGGCCACGATCACCAGCAGCACGACGACGGCGAACACCAGCCAGGTGCGGTGCCGGCGACGGGCGGTGCGGGCCCGGTCCTCGGGGGTGGGGTCGGGCGTGGCAGGGGCGGCCCCCGGCGGCTCGGGATCGGCGTCCGGGGCGGCGGCCAGCGCGGCCTTGAGCTCGTCGACGTCGACGTCGCCGGTCTCGCCGGGTTCGCGCCCGAAGATCAAATGGTCGGTCATCCGCGCCGCCTCGCCAGCTCGTCGAGCCGGTTCTGCAGGATCCGGGTGGCGGCCATCTGGTCGACCACCGCCCGCTTGTTCCGGCCCTTCACCCCCGCCTCGGTGAGCAACCGATCGGCGGTGACCGTGGTCAGCCGCTCGTCCACGTAGACCACCGGTACCGGCGCGATCAGGGTCGCCAGAGCGGAACCGTAGGCACGCGCTGCTGCCACCGCCGAGCCCTCCTTGCCGCGCAAGGTCGTGGGCAGGCCCACCACCACTTCCACCACGTCGTACTCGCCGACCAGATCCCGCAACTGCGCCAGGTCGGGCGCGGGATCGGCCGGCTCCCCCGACGGCCGCCGGGACCCGCCCGGAGCGGGACGCTTGAGGGTCGTGACCGGCGTCGCCAGGATTCCTGCGGGGTCGCTGCGGGCGACGCCCACGCGAACGGTACCGACGTCGACCCCCAGACGCACGCCTTTCGGGGGTGCGTCACCCGAACCTTTTTCGTCGTCAGCGTCTGTCATGTCGATGCGTGGGTATCGTTCCTCGTCCGGGTCGGCGGGCCGGTCGGGCCACCGCAGATCTGGACGCCACGGAACCGCCGATGGTTGCCTGACCGGCGCCCGAGCGGCGCCGGCCCGGTCTCACCCGGCGTGCGCCAGCACGGCCGCCCGCAGGGCGTCGATCGCCTCCGGCACCCGGTCCGGCCGGGTGCCGGCCCCCTGCGCCAGGTCCTTCTTGCCGCCGCCGCGACCCTCGATCACCGGCAGGAACGCCTTGGCCAGATCGCCGGCGGCCAGCCCCCGGCCGACCGCACCGGGGTTCACCGCGACCGCGAACGGCACCGACCCGTGACCGGGCGCGAACAGCGCGACGACGCCGGGCCGCTCCCCCAGCCGGCCCCGGACGTCGGAGGCCAGCGTGCGCAGATCACCGGCGGCCGTCCCGTCGGGTGCGGACGCGCCGACGAAGGCGACGCCGCCGACGTCGACCGCCCCGGCGGCCAGCGTGCCGGCCACGTTGCCCAGGGCCGCCTGGCGCAGCCCGGCCAACTCCTTCTCGGCCGACTTGAGCTTGTCCAGCAGCGCCTCGATCCGGGCCGGCAGCTCGGCCGGCTGCACCTTCAGCGTGCCGGCCAGCTGGCTGACCAGGGCGCGCTCGGCGGCCAGCCGGTGGAACGCCTCGATGCCGACCGCCGCCTCGACCCGGCGCAGGCCGGAGCCGACCGAGGACTCGGCGGTGATGGCCAGCGGCCCGATCTGCGAGGAGTGCTCGACGTGCGTCCCGCCGCACAGCTCGACCGACCAGGGGCCGCCGATCTCCACGATCCGGACCGTGTCGTCGTAGGTCTCGCCGAACAGGGCGATGGCTCCCATCGCCTGGGCCTCCTGCATGGAGCCGTAGACGACCTTGACGGGCAGATCGGCGCGGACGGCCCGGTTGCTGACCTCCTCCAGCTCGCTGCGGGTGGCCGCGGACAGGGCCTGGTCCCAGGCGAAGTCCAGGCGCAGGTAACCGGGCTTGTTGTAGGAACCGGACTGCAGCGCGTCCGGCCCGAGCACCTGGCGCAGCGCGGCGTGCAGCACGTGCGTGCCGGAGTGCGCCTGCCGGGCGCCGATCCGCCATTCGGGGTCGACCGTGGCCAGCACCTCGCTGCCCGTGGTGAACTCGCCGTCGGTGATGCGGATGCGGTGCACGTACAGCTTGCGGTCGACCTTCTGCACGTCCAGCACCTCGGCCGCCCCGTTGGCCCCGACGATGGTCCCGGCGTCGGAGTCCTGGCCGCCGGACTCGGCGTAGAGCGGGGTGCGGTCCAGGACCAGCTCCACCTCCTGCCCCTCCACCGCGGCCGGCACCGCCCGGCCCTCCCGCAGCAGCCCGCGGATCCGGGCCTGGCTCTGCAGCTCGGAGTAGCCGGTGAATTCGGTGGCGCCCTGGTCGAGCAGCCGCCGGTACTCGGTGAGATCGGCGAATCCGCCCTTGCGGGCCTTGGCGTCGGCCCGGGCCCGCTCCTTCTGTTCCTTCATCAGCCGCTCGAACTCGGCGACGTCGACCTTGAGACCGGCCTCGGCGGCCATCTCCAGGGTCAGGTCGATCGGGAAGCCCTGGGTGTCGTGCAGGGTGAAGGCGGTGCTGCCGGGCAGCACCGTGGCCTGCTGGTCGGCCAGCTCCGCCGCCGCCACCTCGAACAGCTTCGACCCGGACGCGATGGTCCGCAGGAACGCCTTCTCCTCGGTCGCGGCGACCTTCTCGATCCGGTCGAAGTCGGTGGCCAGCTCCGGGTAGGACGGGCTCATCAGGTCCCGCACGACGGCCATGATGGTCGGCATCACCGGGTCGGTGACGCCCAGCAGGCGGGCCGACCGGATGGTGCGGCGCAGCAGCCGGCGCAGCACGTAACCGCGTCCCTCGTTGCCCGGGGTGACGCCGTCGCCGATGAGCAGCATGCCGCTGCGCGCGTGGTCGGCGATGACCCGGAACCGCACGTCGGACACGTGATCGGCGCCGTACTTGACGCCCGACAGCTCCTCGACCGTCGAGATGATCGGCCGGAGCAGGTCGGTCTCGTAGACGTTGTCGACACCCTGCAGCAGGAAGGCCAGCCGTTCGACCCCGAGTCCGGTATCGATGTTCTGTTGCGGCAGCGGCCCCAGGATCGGGAAGTCACCCTTTCCATCGCCTGCTGACTCCCCCCGCATGTCCTGCATGAAGACCAGGTTCCAGATCTCCAGGTAGCGGTCCTCGTCGGCGACCGGGCCGCCCTCGACGCCGTAGGCCGGGCCGCGGTCGTAGTAGATCTCCGAGCACGGGCCGCACGGACCGGGGACGCCCATCGACCAGAAGTTGTCGGCCATGCCGCGGCGCTGGATCCGCTCCGCCGGCAGCCCGGCGATCTCCAACCACAGCCGCTCGGCCTCGTCGTCCGACTCGTAGACCGTCACCCAGAGCCGGTCGGGATCGAGCGCGAACCCGCCCTCGTCCAGCGGGGAGGTCAGCAGGGTCCAGGCGTGCTTGATCGCGCCGGCCTTGAAGTAGTCGCCGAACGAGAAGTTGCCGGCCATCTGGAAGAACGTGTTGTGCCGGGTGGTGATGCCGACGTTGTCGATGTCGCCGGTGCGCACGCACTTCTGCACGCTGGTCGCGCGCGGGAACGGCGGGGTGCTCTGGCCCAGGAAGTACGGCTTGAACGGCGCCATCCCGGCGATGGTGAACAGCACCGTGGCGTCCTGGCTGATCAGGGACGCCGAGGGCACGACGGTGTGGCCGGTGCGCTCGAAGTAGTCCAGGAAGCGGCGCCGGATCTCGTGGGTCTGCACTGGGTGATTCCTCGCTGACGGTGCTGACGGTGCTGGGCTTGCTCAGGGGTGTCCGGCGGCCTGGGTCCGACGGCCGGACGCTGCCCGCGACGCTACCGCCGACCCCCGACAGGTCGGTGGATCGGGCAGCGGGGCGGCCGGCGGGGCCGGCGCCGGATCAGGCCGTGTGCCGGACCCGGCGGGACCGGTCGCGCGCCGGTCCGGGCTCGGCCGGGGGGTGGTTCCGGGGTCGGCTCGGCGGCAGGCCGCCCGGGATGCGCGGTTCGATCGGTTCGGGGGCCGGGCCGAGCGCCTCCGGCGGCACCATCACCACGGCGCCGCTGGCGTTGTCGACCAGCGGGCGGTAGCTGGCCCGTCGGTTCACCGCACCCTGCCGGACGTCGGAGGCGAAGGCGCCGACCGCGTTGCCCAGCTCGGCGATGGCGTCGGCGAGGTCCGCGGCGATCGCCGACGGGGTGAGCTTGGCCTTCATCGCCGCCGCCGCGGCCTCCTTCGCCCGCCGCGTGCGGCGGGTCGCGGCCACCCCGAGAGCCACCCCGGCGCCGAAGACGTAGACCTTCTTCATCCTGGTGTGTCCCTTCCGACCGTGCGGGATCGGGTGCCGGAGCCCCGCTGACCCGGCGATCGTGCCGTCCCGCGCTGTGGTCGTGCGATCAGCCCAGAGGGTACCCGCCGGGCGGCCGATGACCCGGGCCGCCGCGTCCGGCGCCCGCGAGTCCGGGCCGGCGGACCGAACCGTTCGCCCGTGGTCCGCGTATTCCAGGGAGCCGGTGGCGCACGCCGACCCGCTCGGGGAGATGATCACGACATGCTGAACGAGGTCAACGGCCTGCCCACGCACATCCTGCTGGTGCACGCGGTC
>NZ_JBMDXT010000252.1:0-5584 GCF_048594475.1 Nakamurella sp.
CTGGTCGCTGCGGCACCTGGCCGTCGCCGCGGCCGCCGCGGATCCCGCCGCGCTGGCCGAGGCCGCGCTCGACTGATGCCCGGGCCGCGGGCCGTTCACGTATCCGGTCGCGTTCCGGCGGTCAGAAGCGCTCAGTCAGCGCCATCTGGTTGGCGCTGCGCTTGCCCAGCCGGGCGGCGCGGCGCTGCCAGCCGTAGACCGACAGCCCCAGCAACCCGGTGACGAAGCCGGCCAGGCACGTCCACAGCCAGATCATCGCGTCGTCGGCCTGCAACTCCGGGATGAAGAACAGCAGCACCACGAACGCCAGCAGCCACGCCGCGGTGCCGGGGACGGCGATGTGCCAGACACCGGTGGTGACCGGCGGCAGCGGGGGCGGACGGTAGGCCCCGTCCGTGGATCCGGCGCCGGCGGCGGGATCGGATCCGGGCCGGGGGTGGGTCACGATCCCATCGTAGGGCCAGGTCGGCGCCGGCAACGTTGTCCGAAACATCCCGGTTGCGTGGTGCGGGGGTGGGTTAGGCTCGTCTTCGTGCCGGATCACTATTCACTCGCCAGTGAGCTGCGGTTGTCCGTCCACCGCCTGACGCGGCGGCTCCGGCAGCAGACCCCGACCGACGGGCTGACCCTGACCCAGCTCTCGGCGCTGGCGGTGATCTGGCGCGAAGGTCCGCTGACCGCGGGCGATCTGGCCGCCAAGGAGCAGGTCCGGCCGCCCTCCATCACCCGGGTGCTGACCGGCCTGGAGGCGCTCGGCCTGGTCAAGCGCACCGAGAACCCGCGGGACGGCCGCCAGGTGCTGGTCCGGATCACCCCCGAGGGCGACCGGCGGATGGTGGAGTACGTCCGGGTCCGGGAGCTGTGGCTCGAGCGGCGGCTGGCCGCGCTCACCGACGACGACCGGGACGTGCTGGCCCGGGCGAGCACGCTGATCGACCGGCTGGCCGCCCAGCAGGACGACGAGCACGAGTCCCCCTCGGCCGTCGCCGGCTGAGCGCCGTCCGCGGGCGCCCGGTGGGCGTCACATGTCCATGCCGCCGTTGACGCCCCAGACCTGCCCGGTGATGTAGCCCGAGGTGTCGGCGGCCAGGAAATGCACCACCCGGGCGATCTCCTCGGGCCGCGCGAACCGGCGGAGCGGGATCCGGTCCATGATCCGGTCGATCACCTTCTGCGGCACCGTGTCGACCATGTCGGTCTCCACGTAGCCGGGGGTGATCGTGTTGACCGTGATGCCGATCGGGTTGTCGTCGAGCTTGCCCGACTTCTGCAGCATGAACGCGGCCTCCCGGGCCAGCGTCTTGGTCAGTCCGAACAGGCCGGACTTGGAGGCCGCGTAATTGGCCTGGCCGATGTTGCCGACCTCGCCGATGATCGACGAGACGTTGATGATCCGGCCGGTGCCGCGCTCCACCATGCCCTTGAGGGCCTCCTGGGAGAGGAAGAACGCACCGGACAGGTTGACCGCCAGCACCTTCTCCCAGTCCGAGTCGGTCAGGTTCAGCACCGTCTTGTCGATGGTGATGCCCGCGTTGTTGATCAGGATGTCCAGCGACCCGTGCTCGGCGACGACCTCCCGGACGACCCGCCGGCAGTCGTCGGCGACGCCGATGTTGCCCTGGTGGATCGAACCCGTGACCCCCTCGGCCCGGATCTGCTCGAGGAACGCCGCCGCGTGCTCGGCGTCGCGGCCGTAGCCGGCCGCGACCGTGGCGCCCTGGTTGGCCAGGCTGCGGCTGATGGCCGCGCCGATCCCGCGGGTGCCGCCGGTCACCAGGGCGACCCGCCCGGCGAGCTTGGTGCCGAAGCCGGCCGTGCCGGCGGCCTGTGTGGCGGTCATCTCGGTCCTCCGTCGGATCGCCGTGCGCTGATCGGTCGGATTGTGGCGCACCGGACGGCGGTCGGCGCGGTACGCATGTGACGTGCTCCGTCACGTTCGGTGCGCCCCCGGTGGAAGAGCGCTTCCCGACGGGTTGCGGGAGGATGGGCGTCGGGTTTTCCGGGTACGACACCTGCGCGAGCAGCACATCGCGTAGTCGCCAGCGGCAAAGGAGCACGGCATGCAGCCGTTCGTCATCAATCGCCATGATCGTTTGGTCTTTCCGTCCAACTTCATTCCCGATCTCGATTTCTCGGTCATCGAGACCGAGGAACAGCTCGACCAGGTCATTCGCCGGGATTTCGAGACCAAGGCCCCGTCGGGCACCGAGATCGGCGAGCGCATCGCCAAGAGCCACTACAAGGACCGCACCCACCTCATGCGCGACGTCGCGCTGAACCTGTTCTGGGTCAACCGGTTCGCCATGACCATGTACGAGAAGGTGCCGACCCGCTGGCGCGACGTGCCGCGCAACCGCAGCACCGTGTTCCTGCCCGTGGTGGTGCCGTGGCAGGACAAGGAGTCCAAGGTCGGCGCCGTGGCGCAGGCGTGGGCCGACCTGCCGTCGGCCGGCGACGCCGAGACCGAGCAGAAGATCTGGGACACGCTGTTCGACATCTTCAGCAACCGGCTGCACCACGCGAGCGCGCTGGTCGCGGTCCAGCCGACCGTCGCGCAGGCCCTGGCCGACACCAGCCAGCTGACCTGGGTGCTGGGGGACTACGACCCGGACTACCCGGCGTTCACCTTCGCCGACATCGTCGACGCACAGGAGGAGGTCGCCGAGCTCGAGGCGCTGCGCCGCTGGTCGATGGTGCTGCACAACCAGTACCTGTGGGACCGGTCCGCGGTCCGGCTGACCACCCTCGGCGAGCTGCAGCCCGACGACGTCGTCGTCGTGCTCAAGCCCAAGACCAGTGAGGTCGAGCGCTTCCTGGACGCCGTCAAGGGTGCGCCGCGAGCCAACATCGGGCCGCGGGTGGCCTCCGTGCAGCCCGAGATCGAGACCCGGCAGCCGATCCGGCCGTACCCGGCGATCGACATCCGCAAGCACTTCACCGTCATGCCCAAGATCGAGGCGCTGGCCGTCGTGCGCGGCGAGATCCTCTGCTCAAACGACGATCTGATCCGCAACACGGCGTACTGCTGGTCGCCGATGACCGCCGACGAGATCAGCTACAAGACCGGCATCGAGACCCGCATGTACTCCAAGCGCGGGCTCGACGAGCTGTCGCTGGACGCCGCCAAGGCCGCCCTCGAGCGGTCCGGCCGGCAGCCGGAGGAGATCGGCGCGGTCATCTTCTGCTCGTGCACCAACCCGCGGGCGATGCCGTCGATGGGCACCTGGCTCTCCGGCCAGCTGGGCATGCACCAGACCCACATGTCGGCCGACATCACCGCGGCCTGCGCCGGCCTGCCGTACGGCCTGTCCGAGGCCATCCGGCTGCTGCAGGAGGTCAACCGGCCCGTGCTGCTGGTCTGCGGCGAGAAGTTCTCGGACAAGATCGGCACCGTCCGGCCGTCCCGGATGATCTTCGGCGACGGCGCCGCGGCGTTCGTCATCGCCCCGGCCGCGGAGGGCGAGGACACCGACATCGACCTGATGAACTCGTACGCGGGCGGTCCGGTCAGCCAGGTCAACTCGATCATCTGGCCGAACGCCGCGTTCGACAACAACATCACGGTGTTCGGGCCCGAGGTCAAGGCGCTGGCCGGCCGCTACCTGGCCCAGATGATCAACGAGCTGGAGAACACGGCCGACCCGCTGGGCGAGAAGGCCTCCGCCTGGGACATGGTTGAGCTGGTCGTGCCGCACCAGGCGAACAAGACCATGGTCATCCAGCTCGCCGAGAAGGCTGGGCTGTCGCCGGATCTGATCTACTTCGACATCGAGCGGGCCGGCAACACCTCGTCCGCCTCGATCCCGATCGCGATCGCCGACGCCGTCGCCGACGGAGTGATCGACAAGCCGACCAAGATCTTCGCCCCGGGCTTCGGCGCCGGGTCGGTCGGCGGTTACACGATCATGACGATCGATCCGTCGGTCGTCGTGTCCGGGACGGAGGAGGTCGCCATCGTCGAGGCGGTCCGGTCCGAGCCCGGCGAGACCGGCTCGGACTCCGCCGCGGCCGCGTTCGGCTGATCCTCGCGATCGTCAGGGCCCGTCCCGCCGTGTGCGGGGCGGGCCCGTGTCGTTTCCGTCCGGCCCGCCCGGCAGGGGCCCGGGGACGACGAAGGCCCCGCCCGGGACAACCCGAGCGGGGCCTTCGTGTGAAGCCGGGGACTACATGTCCAGGCCACCGTTGACGTCGATGACGTGACCGGTGACGAAGGCGGCGTCATCGGAGCACAGGTAGGCGACGGCGCCGGCGATGTCCTCGGGCTGTCCGGCGCGACCCAGCGGGTTCTCGGCCATCTTGGCCTGCGCGGCCTCCGGCATGGCCTTGGTCATCGCGGTCTCGATGAAGCCGGGGCGGATGCCGTTGACGGTGGTGCCGAAGCGGGCCAGCTCGGTGGCGCCGGAGCGGACGAGGCCGACGACGCCGGCCTTGGCGGCGATGTAGTTCATCTGGCCCAGGTTGCCCATCTTGGCCACCACGGACGAGATCAGCACGACGCGGCCCGGGCCCTCGGTCCGCAGCCACGGGGCGGAGGCCCGCAGGCCCTCGAACACGCCGGTCAGGTTGACCTTGATGACCAGATCCCAGTCGTCGTCGGTCAGCTTGTGGAACATCTTGTCCCGGGTGATGCCGGCGTTGCCGATGTAGGTGTCCAGGCCGCCCATGGCGTCGGCGGCCGCCTGCCACGCCTCGCGCAGCTGGGGCCGGTCGGTCACGTCACACTTGAAGCCGTAGGCCGGGGTGCCGGTCTCGGCGGTAATGCGCTCCGCGGTCTCCTTGGCGCCGGCCTCGTTCATGTCCAGCAGGCTGACGGTGATGCCTTCGCTGGCGAGCCGCTGGCCGATGACCGCGCCCAGGCCCTGGGCCCCGCCGGTGATGATCGCCTTGGACACGCTGTACTTGGCAGACACGTGCTTGTTACCTGACTTTCTGGGTCGAATGATGGGGACGGAATGACGTGCAGCCTCGGCGAGCCGGGGCGCACTGAGAATAGTGCCCCGGCCCGCCGGAAGGCTTGATGAACCGGTGGGTGATCGGCTACTTGCCGAACACGTAGGTGCCGGGCGCGTCGCCCAGCGGCGGGTACTTCTCGCTGCCCAGCGCCGGCGGATCGATCTTCTTGCCGGCCCGCTCGGAGATCCAGGTCGCCCAGTCCTCCCACCAGGTGATGGGCTTCATGGTCGCCGCGGCCAGCCACTCGTCCGGATTCTCCGGGAGTTCGTCCAGGTCAGCGGCCCAGTGCTTGGACTTCGGGTTCGGCGGGTTGACGATGCCGGCGATGTGGCCCGAGTTGGACAGCACGAACCGCACGTTGCCGGTGGGGATCAGGGCCCCCTTGTACGAGCTGCGCCATGGCGCGATGTGGTCCTGCTCGGCGGCCAGGAAGTACAGGTCCTGGTCGACGGATTTCATGTTCAGCGTCTCACCGGCGATCTCCATCACTCCGCGGGCCAGCTGATTCTTCAGATAGCACGACCGCAGATAGAAGGAGTGCATGACGGCCGGCATCCGGGTGGAATCGGCATTCCAGGTGAGCAGGTCGAAGGCCGGCGGCTCCTCGCCCTTCATCCAGTTGTTGACCACG
>NZ_JBMDXT010000253.1:0-16749 GCF_048594475.1 Nakamurella sp.
CTACCCGGGCCGGCCGGCGACACCCCGCGGCTGACGCCGGCCGCTCGTCTACTTCAGGTTGACGGATGACCGAACCCCCGCGCGCCCACCCCCCGGCCTCCGTCCCGACCCCCCGCCTCGACGACCTCATCGACGCGATCACCGCGGTGCACCACGAGCCGCTGGACCAACTCACCGACGCGGTGCTGGCCGCCGAGCACCTGGGCAACGTCGCCGATCACCTGATCGGCCACTTCGTCGACCAGGCCCGGCGGTCCGGGGCCTCGTGGACGCAGATCGGGCAGAGCATGGGCGTGACCAAGCAGGCGGCCCAGAAGCGGTTCGTGCCCAAGCCGCCCACGCTGGACCCGCAGCAGGGCTTCGAGGCGTTCACCCCGCGGGCCCGCAGCGTCGTGCGGGCCGCCCAGGAGGAGGCCAGGACCCTGGGCGACGACGAGGTCCGGCCGCCGCACCTGGCCCTCGGGCTGCTGGCCGAGCCGACCGCGCTGGCCGCCCGGGCGCTGGCCGACCAGGGCGTCACCGCCGACGCCCTGCGGTCCACCGCCACCGCGGCGCTGCCGGCGGCAGCCGGCCCGTCCCCGGATCCCATCCCGTACGACGCCGGGTCGCGCAAGATCATGCAGTTGACCTTCCGGGAGGCCCTGCGGCTGGGCCACAACTACATCGGCACCGAACACCTCCTGCTGGCGCTGCTCGAGTTCGAGGCCGGCGCCGGCGTGCTGAGCGGGCTCGGGGTCGAGAAGAAGGGGGTCGAGGACTGGGTGGTCGCCCTGCTCGGCGGTGACGCGCCGTAACCCCCGACGGCCGGTCGGGCCCGCGCACTGGCCGGCCCGGCGCCGGTGTGTGATCATCCGGCCGTGGACGCCGATGACATCCGTCAGAGCTATCTCGACTTCATGGTGGAGCGGGGGCACGTCGTCATTCCCCGGGCCCCGCTGATCCCGCGGGACGACCCGACGACCCTGTTCACCGGCAGCGGGATGCAGCCGCTGCTGCCCTACCTGCTCGGGGCCGACCACCCGGCCGGCCACCGGCTGACCGACAGCCAGACCTGCCTGCGGGCGCAGGACATCGACGAGGTGGGCGACAACCGGCACACCACCTTCTTCGAGATGCTCGGCAACTGGAGCCTGGGCGACTACTTCAAGGCCGAGCAGATCCCGCAGATCTGGCAGTTCCTCACCGAGCGGGTGCGGCTGGACCCCGACCGCATCTACGTCACCTGCTTTTCCGGTGATCCGGCGCACGGCATCGCCAAGGACACCGAGTCGGCCGGGATCTGGACCCGATTGTTCACCGAGGCCGGCATCTCGGCCGACCAGGCGGACCTGGGCACCGAGGAGCACGGCGCCGAGGTCGGCTCGCAGGGGGCGCGGATCTGCTTCTACGGCAAGAAGAACTGGTGGTGCCGGGGCGGCAGCGCCGAGAGCATGCCGGTCGGTGAACCCGGCGGCCCGGACTCGGAGATGTTCTATCTCTACCCGCAGATCGAGCACGACCCCGCCTACGGGCCGCACTGCCACCCGAACTGCGACTGCGGCCGGTACATCGAGATCGGCAACTCGGTCTTCATGGAGTACGTCCGGACCGAGACCGGCTTCGCGCCGCTGCCTCGCCGCAACGTCGACTTCGGCGGCGGGCTGGCCCGGATCGCCGCCGCCTCCATCGACACCCCGGACGTGTTCCGGATCAACCTGCTGTGGCCGATCGTGGCCAGGCTGGAGGAGCTGTCCGGCCGCTCCTACGAGACCGACACGGTCGCCATGCGGGTGATCGCCGACCACCTGCGCGGCGCGACCTTCCTGGCCGTCGACGGGGTCCGGCCGAGCAACAAGGAACAGGGCTACGTGATGCGCCGGCTGATCCGGCGGGCCATCCGGTACGCCTTCGACCTCGGCCTGCAGCAGAACTTCTTCGCCCAGATCGTGCCCACCGTGTCGGGGATGTACACCGAGGACTATCCGGAAGTGGCGGAGCGCGCCGACGAGGTGGTCGCGGTGCTGGTCAAGGAGGAGAAGGCGTTCCGGCGCACCCTGAACAAGGGCATCAAGCAGCTGCGCGGGTACCGCAAGGACGGGGTGGGCGGCGCCGAGCTGTTCGTCCTCTACGACACGTTCGGCTTCCCCGTCGAACTGTCCACCGAGGAGGCCCGCCGGCAGGGCATCCCGCTCGTCGACGGCTGGGAGGGCGCGTTCGAGGAGCAGATGGCGCAGCAGCGGGCGCGGTCCCAGGCCGCGACCCGGATGAAGGTGGGCTGACCCCGCGCCGCCCGGACCCGTTCGCTGATCAAAGACCCGGATTTGCCGCGGATTTGTCGGGATTTCCGGGTGTTGGATCAGCGCAGGACCAGCAGCGGACCGGCGCGGCACCAGCAGCGGACCGGCGCGGGTGCAGCGAGGGTTCAGCGCGGCACGGCGCGGGTTCAGCGCGGGACGGCGGCCGGCAACCCCGGTGGCGCGGCGCGCGTGCGTCCGGGGCACGATGGCCGCACCATGGTCCCAGCATGGAGCGAGCCCGACCGGGCCGCCGCGGGGAAGGATCCGACGTGCTCGACGACGACCGTGACGGGTTCCCGGATCCGGAGAACGACGAACCCCGCGACGAACCCCGGGGCCCTCGGACCCCCAGCCTGGACGACGATCGGATCCTGGCGCTTGAGCTGGTCCGGGCGACGGAGGCGGCCGCCATCGCCTCGGCCCGCTTCCTGGGCCGCGGCGACGAGGACGAGGTCGACGGGGCCGCCACCGACGCCATGCGGCCGGTGCTGGGCACGATCCAGATGCGTGGCGTGGTCGTCATCGGCGAGGGCGAGAAGGACGACTCGCCGATGATCTACGCCGGCGAGCACATCGGCGCCGGCGCGGGTCCGCTGGTGGACATCGCCATCGACCCGATCGACGGGGCCGGCCTCACCGCCAAGGGCCTGCCCAACGCGATCTCGGTCGTCGCCCTGGCCGACCGCGGCTCGATGTACGACCCCGGTCCCTGCGTCTACATGGACAAGGTGGTCGTCGGGCCGAGCCTGGTCGACGTGGTGGACGTCGCCGCCCCCATCGAGGAGACGGTCCGGGCGATCGCCCGGTCCCGCGGCGAGGACGCCGGTGACGTGACCGTCGCGCTGCTCGACCGGCCGCGGCACGAGGACCTGGCCCGGCGCATCCGGGCCACCGGTGCGCGGATCATGTTCCTGCTCGACGGCGATCTGGTCGGGGCGCTGCTGGCGTTGACCGAGGAGTCGGAGATCGACCTCGCCCTGGGCATCGGCGGCGCGCCCGAGGGTGTCATCGCCGCCTGCGCCGTCAAGTGCCTGGGCGGCGCGATCTACGGCAAGCTCGCCCCCCGCACGCCCGGCGAGGCCCGGCAGGCCCGGGACCTGGGGCTGCGCCCGGACGCCGTGCTCACCACCGACGACCTGGTCCGCGGCAACAACGCCTACCTGGTGGCGACCGGGGTGACCGGCAGCGAGTTGCTCCGCGGGGTCCGGTTCTCCCGTGACACCGCGGTCACGCACACCCTGTCGATGCGGTCGTCCAGCGGCGCCATCCGCACCATCGAGACCAAGCACCGGCTATCGACCTCGATGCTGCTCCCCCCGGCGCTCGACCCGGAGCCGCACCCGGACGCGGATCCGAGCTGAGATGACCGGCACCTCGACCGGCCCGATCGGGCCGTCCGTCACCGGGCCCCGGGCCGCCGCGCGACCCGGCCGCCTGCGCCCCTGGCTCCTGGAGGGCCTGGTCGACAAGAAGGGCAACCACCTGGGCCCGGGGCAGGTTCCCCAGGCCGAGCACAAGCGGCACTCCTGGTGGAAGGTCATGTGCCTGACCGGCGTCGACTACTTCTCGACGCTGGGCTACCAGCCCGGCATCGCCGCGCTGGCCGCCGGGCTGCTGTCGCCGTTCGCCACCATCGTGCTCATCCTGCTCACGCTGCTGGGCGCGCTGCCGGTCTACCGCCGGGTGGCCAAGGAGAGCCCGCACGGCGAGGGCTCCATCGCGATGCTGGAGCGGCACCTGCCCAAGTGGGCGGGCAAGGTCTTCGTCCTGGTGCTGCTCGGCTTCGCGGCCACCGACTTCCTGATCACCATGACGCTGTCGGCCGCCGACGCGACCGCGCACCTGGTCGAGAACCCGTTCATCCCGTCGTCGTGGTCCAACCACACCCTGCTGATCACGCTGCTGCTGCTGGCCCTGCTGGCCGCGGTCTTCCTCCGCGGCTTCACCGAGGCGATCGGCATCGCCGTCGTCCTGGTCGGGGTGTACCTGGCGCTGAACCTGGTCGTGGTGATCGTCGGGCTCGAACACATCGTCACCGCCCCCCAGGTCATCCCGGACTGGACGTCGGCGCTGTTCACCAGCTACGGCAGCCCCTGGCTGATGGTCGGCATCGCCGTGCTGGTGTTCCCCAAGCTGGCCCTGGGCCTGTCCGGCTTCGAGACCGGCGTCGCGGTGATGCCCCAGGTCAAGGGTGAGGACGGGGAGACCGAGCAGAACCCGGTCGGGCGGATCCGGGGCACCCGCACGCTGCTGCTGACCGCCGCCGTGATCATGAGCAGCTTCCTGATCACCTCGAGCTTCATCACCACGCTGCTGATCCCGCAGGCCCAGTTCCAGCCGGGCGGGGAGGCGAACGGCCGGGCGCTGGCCTACTTGGCCCACGAGTACCTGGGCAACGGGTTCGGCACGGTCTACGACGCGTCGACCATCCTGATCCTGTGGTTCGCCGGGGCGTCGGCGATGGCCGGCCTGCTCAACCTGGTTCCCCGGTACCTGCCCCGGTACGGGATGGCCCCGGAGTGGGCCCGGGCGGTGCGCCCGCTGGTGCTGGTGTTCGCGACGATCGCGTTCGGCGTCACCTGGGCGTTCGACGCCAACGTCGACGCCCAGTCCGGCGCGTACGCCACCGGCGTGCTCGTGCTGATGACCTCCGCGTCGGTCGCGGTCACCCTGTCGGCGGCGCAGCGCGGCGCCCGCCGGTCCGCCGTCGGTTTCGGCGTCATCTCCGCGGTGTTCGTCTACACCACCATCGACAACATCATCGAACGCCCGGACGGCGTGCGGATCGCCTCCCTGTTCATCGTCGCGATCATCGCCGTGTCCTTCTGGTCGCGCGCCCGTCGCGCCTTCGAGCTGCGCGCCGAGAGCATCACCCTGGACGCCAAGGCGGCCGGCTTCTTCGCCGACTACGTGGGCCGCGACGTCCAGCTCGTCGCGCACGACCCCGACTCCCCGGAGCAGCATTCGCTGGCGTTCAAGGAGCGGGAGCAGCGGATCGAGAACCACATCCCGGCCGAGGACCCGATCATCTTCCTGGAGGTGACCGTCACCGACGCCTCCGAGTTCAGCACCAAGCTGCGGGTCACCGGCACGATCCGGAACGGTCGGCGGGTGCTGGCGATGTCCAGCCCGGTGGTCGCCAACTCGATCGCCGCTCTGTTGCTGCACCTGCGCGACGTCTACCGGGTCAAGCCCAACGTCTACTTCGGGTGGACCGAGGGCAATCCGGTCGCCAACCTGCTGCGGTTCCTGTTCGTCGGCGACGGGGAGATCGCGCCGACCACCCGCGAGGTGCTGCGCCGGGCCGAACCGAACACCGCGGTCCGGCCCAAGGTGCACGTCGGCTGAGCCCGACCGGGCGCAGGCCGGACCTCCTCACGCCCCCTTCATCGACGTTTGTCACGATCATGCGGTGTTGCAAGGTCTGGGCCGGGGCATCGCCCGCCATCCGGGGATCGTCGTCGTCGTCTGGCTGATCGTCACCGTGGCGGCGTTCGCGGCTGCCACCGGGGCGTTCGGCGAGGGCCTGTTCGGCCGGCTGTCCTCCGGACAGCTCACCGTTCCGGGCGAATCGGACGACGGCCAGGCGATCCTGAACGCCAACAGCACTACCGGCCAGTCGATGATCCTGACCGTGCACGGCGTCGACCCGGCCGACCCGGGCCTGGTCGAGCCGGTCGGCCAAGCGCACCAGGATCTGCTGGCCATCGACGGCGTGACCGAGGTGGTGGAGCCGATCACCGCGCCCGGCGGGGCGCAGAACCCTCAGGTGGCGTCGCTGGTGGCCAAGGACCGGGACGGCTTCCTGGTCTCGGTCACCCTGGAGCCCGACCTGCCCAAGGCCGACGAGAACGCCGCCCTGGACGCGGTGCAGGCCCGGTTGACGGCGTTGGGCGACGAGATCGTGGCGGCCTATCCGGGATCGACCGCGACGGTCGGCGGCGGCAGCCTGCTGCTGTCCGCGATCACCGGGCAGGTGGAGAAGGACCTGGTCAAGGGCGAGCTGATCGCCCTGCCGATCAGCCTGCTGGTCCTGGTGCTGGTGTTCGGCGGCTTCGTCGCCGCCGGGATGCCCATCCTCGGCGCGATCGCCTCGATCGGCGGGGCGCTGGCCACCCTCCTGGCGTTCTCCTACGTCATCGACCTGGACGCCAGCGTCGTCAACGTCGTCACCGTGATGGGTCTGGGCCTGTGCATCGACTACGGCCTGCTGATCGTCTCGCGCTACCGGGAGGAACTGCGCAAACGCTTCGCCGAGCTGACCACGCGGTCGACCCGGGCGGCACGCACCGACGCGCTGGTCGCCACCATGGGCACCGCCGGGCGGACGGTGCTGTTCTCCGCGATCACCGTGGCCATCAGCCTGTCCGGCCTGATGGTGTTCGACGCCTCGATCTTCCGGGCCATCGGCGCGGCGGGGGTCAGCGTCGTGGTCGTCGCACTGCTGGTGGCGCTGACCCTGGTGCCGGCCCTGCTCGCGCTGGCCGGCGCCCGGATGCTTAAGCCCGGGGCCATGACCAAGGTGCCGGTGCTCAAGCGGCTGGCCAACCGGCTCGGCGACGTCGCCCCCGACGAGGGCGTCTTCTCCCGGCTCGCCCGGTGGACCCAACGCCGGCCGTGGCTGGTGATGATCGGCGTGCTGGTGATCCTCGGCCTGCTGGCCGCGCCCGCGCTGCGCCTGGAGATGCGCAGCTCCGGCGAGCAGCTGCTGCCCCCGGGACATCCCGAGCGCGTCTTCTTCGACGAGCTCGCGGAGCGGTACCCCGCGTTCGGCCTGCCCGCCGTGCAGGTGGTCGCGCAGACCACGCCGGAGCAGCTCGCGGAGCTGTCGCAGGAGGTCGCCACGCTGCCCGGGGTCGAGCTGGTCTCGCCGCCCCGCCCGGTCGGCGAGCAGTACGCGGCCTTCAGCGTGTTCATGACCGATCCCGACCCGGGCAGCGCCGAGGCCAAGGCGGTGGTGACCCATGTGCGCGACATCCGGTCCCCCTACCCGGTCTGGGTCACCGGGCAGACCGCCCACCTGATGGACTTCACCCACGCCATCGCCCAGCGCGTGCCATACGCGATCGCCATCGTCATGCTGGCCACGTTCGTGCTGCTGTTCCTGCTGACCGGGTCGATCCTGGTGCCGATCAAGGCCCTGCTGATCAACGTGGTCTCGCTGGGGGCGTCGCTGGGCGTGCTGGTGTTGATCTTCCAGGACGGCCGGTTCGAATCGACCCTGAACTTCGCCTCGGTCGGCGGCATCGAGGCGATCATCCCGATCCTGGTCGTGGCCCTTGGGTTCGGCCTGGCCATGGACTACGAGATGTTCCTGCTGTCCCGGATCAAGGAGTTCCGGGACAAGGGTATGAGCAACAACGAGGCCGTCGTCGCCGGACTGCAGCGGTCCGGCCGGATCATCACCTCGGCCGCGCTGATCGTCGTCCTGGTGTTCGGCGGGTTCGCGCTCGGCGATCTGCTGGTGATCAAGGAGACCGGCATCGCCCTGGCCGTGGCCGTGGCCATCGACGCGACCCTGGTCCGCTGCCTGCTGGTGCCGGCCACCATGACCCTGCTCGGCGAGTGGAACTGGTGGGCGCCCAAGCCGCTGCGCCGGCTGCACGATCGGCTGGGCCTGACGCACTGAACCGCTTGTCCACGCAGCGGCGGCCGGCCCTGGTCCGGACGGTCCCGGCGGGCGAACACTGCGCCGATCGGGTCATGTTCCAAGTGACGTAGCGACACTCCTGTTACGGTTCACACGGGATTCACAGTTGTCGGGGGGCACCACCACACCGCCGTCCCTGCGCACCTTCCTGGACCCGTCCGGGCGGTCGCCGGTGACCGCGTCAGACCGTGCCCGGCTCGCACCGTTTCGCGTCCCACTCCGAGGACTGGACACCCCATGAGAATCGCCGCCCGCTGCGTCCTGGTCACGCTGATCGTCGTGCTCGGCCTCGGCACGGCCGTGACGGCCCCGGCCGCGGCCGCGCCGTCGTCCCCGGCCGTGTCCGCCTCGGCGGTGTCGTCCTCGGCGGCGCCGGCCCAGACCAGGCTCTGGCTGAACGTGACCGCGGTCGACCCGACGACGGGCGCTGAGATCACCGCCCCCATCGTCCCCGGCGCCCGGTTCCAGTACCGGTTCGCCGTCTACTGCTCCCAGGTCGGACCAGGCTGCCTCGACGCCAAGACCGCCTTCGTCCTCCCGGCCGGCATCACCGTCTCCGGGCCGGCGGGCACGGCGAATCGGCTGGTCGGGTACGACTCGGCGACCAGGACGGTAACCGTCTACCACCAAGAACGGTGGAGCTACACCTCGTCCACCACGGGCATCCCCTCGGGTGCGACCAGGCGGTTCGCGGTCGACGCCCGCGTGGAGGACGCCACAGCGCCCGGTCGCATCGTGCTCACCGGGACGAGCTCGGCCCGCAATGCTCCCGCCAGCAACGAGTCAGCGGCGGTGACGGTCGTCGCGCCGACGGGGACGGTGAGCGCGGTCGGCAGCAGCTCGCTGTCCGCGACGACCCTGATCGCGCTGACCAAGGCCCGGACGACGGCGACCCTCGGGGTCCGCAACGCCTCGACCGGCGGGGCGCAGGTGGCGTCGCTGACCGCCGCCGTGAGCATGCCGACGTGGGACCTGTTCTACCTCTATGAGATCAAGCCGATCACCTCGATGCCGGCCGGTGCCGATCAGGTCTCGCTGCAGTACTGCGGGATCACCAACTGCACCGACGACCAGTACATCAAGCTGTCGCCCGTCCCGGGCTCGGCGCTGGCCCTGCCGGCCGGCGTCAACCGGCGCGGGGTGGGCGGCCTGAAGTTCGTCTTCAGCAACTCCACCGGCGCACCGCTGCCGGCCTCGACGGTGTTCTCGTCACAGGCCGTCGTTTTCGAGATGCGTGACGACTACCGCGGCTCCGGTGAAGTGCTCCGCCCGCTCCGGCCGACCACGGCGCAGATCTGCACCGTGCCCGAGGCCAGGAGCGCGGCCGCCGGCACCGTCCGTGGCACCGACGCCTGCTCGACCTTCACGTACCAGCCCAGCCCGACCAGCCTCACCACGTCGGCGTCCTTCGTCCCCGACGCCAACGGCAGCTACGCCGCCAACGGCAAAGCCGTCGAAGGCGCGTCCTCGCCGGTGTCGTTCGTTGCGGCGGCGCAGAACACCACGGCGTTCCCGGTCACCTCGCTCGGCCTGATCCGGCGGTCGCTGCAGGACTACCTGGTCGACATCAGCGCCGTCCGGTTCACGTTCCCGGCCGGCGCCACCCGGGCCGAGGTCGTCCTGTCGTGCGGCGACACCCAGAAGGCGTCCACGATCCCGTCCTCGTCCGGGCCGGTCGTCACCATCACGAGCACCGACTTCTGCGCGACGGGCAAGAAGCTGTCCGCGGTGTCGGTCGTCTTCCGCGGGAGCATCCCGACCGGCGCGGTCGGCGGCCTGGCGTACCACGGCACGCTGACCTCGGCGGCCCACCCGCCGTCGGTGACCGACACGGTCGACTCGTTCGTCGACGCCGGGGCGTCCGGCAGCACAGGTCAACCCGCCTACGGAACGCTGACCGTGCACGCCCCGGCCGACCCGACCGGGCCCGTCACCGCCGACATCGCGTACACCGGCGGCGTCGACGCCAACGGGCGGATCGTCCGCGGACAGCCCGTGACGTATCAGTTCACCGTCACCAACTCCGGCTCCTCGCCGGCCACCGACCTGACCGTCGGCAACCCCGGCGGGGGCGTCACCGGAGTCGGCAGCGTGTTCAACGCGGTGACGTTGACCGGGGTGACCCTGACCACCACCCCGGCGTCCCTCGCCGACCACCTGACCCCGGAGATCTTCGACGCACCCAACAACACCTGGCTGCCCGTCGACGGTGCCACCGCAAGTCAGGTGGCGGCGGCCCAGGGCGTCCAGTTCCGGAAGATCGACTCCGACTCGGTGCCGGCCGGCGCCGTGGTGACGGTCGCGGTGACGACGACGGTGCGGAGCGACGCGCCGATCGGAGGAACGGTCGTCAACTGCCTGTCCGGCTGGCTGGTCAACGCCGCCGGTCCGGTCCCGACCGGCGACGTCTGCGCGCCGCCGGTCACCGTCGGCAGCTGAGTCCCTTCGCGGACCGCTGCTCGAGCCCGCTGCCGGAACCGGGCCGCCGACCGGCTCCGTGACCTGGATCTCCCGCCCGCCCGCGGCGGTCCCGTGATCAGGCCCGACGCCGGGCGCCCGGGTGCCGCCCGGCGCCGGGGAGGCGACCGGGCGGGCGGTGACCCGGTACCGTCCCGGCATCGGGTTCAGCGGGGACGGCCCGACCGCCGCACGACGGCGAGGGCGGTGCCACCATGGAATCCACGGGTCAAAGGGGGTTGCCGATGCACGGCATCCGACACACCATCCGGCACGGCCTCACGGCCGCGGTCGCCGCGGCCGCCCTGGTGGGGCTGTCCGCCTGCGGCAGCAGCGGCGGCCTGCCGACGACCAGCTCCTCCGTCACGCCGAGCCCGACGACCGCCGCGACGATAGCCCCGCCGACCGCGACGTCGACCTCGGCCCCGTCCGCCACTGCGGCCGCCGTCACCGTGACGGTGAGCGTCGCGGACGGATCGGTCCTCGCCCGGGTCACCGCCGCGGACGGACGAGCGGCGGCCGGTGCGGTCGCGTTCACCGTCGACGGAGCGGCCGCCGGATCGGCCTCCGTCGCCGGCGACACGGCGACCGTCCCGCTGCCCGCCGGCCTGGCCGTCGGCGACCACGCGATCGCGGCCGCGTTCACCCCGGCCGACGCCACCGTCGTCGCCGCGGCCCAGGGCACCGCCACCTACGGGGTGGCGAAGGCCCCGTCGACCGTGACCGCCGGCACGGCGAAGGAGACGATCCGCTACGGCGACCAGGCCGCGTTCACCGTCACCGTGACCGCCCCCGGCGCGACCGACCTGTCCGGCCACGTCGCCGTGCTGGACGGCGAGACGGTCGTCGCCGACGGCGACACCGATGCGTCCGGGCATGCTGCGCTCGACGTCTACAACACGGCCGACCCCGGGGCCAGGACCTACACCGCGCGGTACGACGGCAACGGTTCCGTCGCCCCGTCGACCGCGCAGTTCACCGTCACCACCACGCAGACGGACGTGGACATCGTCATCTCCTTCACCGACAAACCGGCGCCCGGCTCGGACGTGACGGTCACCGCCGACGTGGTCGGCACCCCGCAGAGCCCCGGCGGAACCGCCACCATCACCGTCGACGGCACCCAGATCGCCGCTGGCCCGGTGAACGAGAAGGGCATCATCACCGGCACCGTCGCGGCGGTGACCGCGGGCGACCACACCGTCACCGTGTCCTATGCCGGGGACGTGCGCTTCGAGCCGGACACCGCGTCGGCGACGCTGACCGTCACCGAGCCGGTGGCCAATCCGAACGCGGCCGGCGCGGCCGCCGCCCAGGCGAGCAACCCGTGCCCGGCCAGCGCGTCGGCCTGTGTCGACCTGGCCAACACCCAGGCCTGGCTGCAGTCCGGCGGGCAGATCACCTACGGACCGGTGCCGATCACCTCCGGGGCCGCCGGCTCGCGGACCCGGACCGGCACGTTCTCGGTGTTCTGGAAGGACAAGAACCACAAGTCGTCGCTGTTCAACAACGCGCCGATGCCGAACTCGGTGTTCTTCGACGGCGACATCGCCTTCCACCAGGGCAGCCTGTACGACCAGTCCAACGGCTGCATCCACCTGTCCTGGGACGCGTCGGCGACGTTCTTCTCCACGCTGTCGGTGGGCGACTCGGTCTACGTCTGGGGCGCGCCGCCTTACTGATCCTCGGCGCCCTCGCGGACGGGGTGGGGCCCCGCGTCCGGTCGATCAGGGCAGCACGAACCCGAACGGCAGCTCCAACCGGTTCGCGGCCAGCAGCTCGGCATCCCGCAGGATCTCGGGCGTCGGCCCGTCCGCGACGATGCGGCCGTCGTTCATGATCACCGACCGCGGGCACAGCTGGAGGGCGTAGAGCAGGTCGTGGGTGACCATCAGCGTGGTCAGCCCGAGCGCCAGGACGATCTCGGCGAACTCGCGCCGGGCCACCGGGTCCAGGTTGGACGACGGCTCGTCCAGCACGAGGATCGTCGGCTCCATGGACAGGACCGTCGAGGCGGCCACCCGCCGCCGCTGCCCGAAGCTCAGGTGGTGCGGCGCCCGGTCGGCCGCGTCGGCCATTCCGGTGAGCGCGAGCGCCCGCTCGACCCGGGCGTCCAGCGCGGCGCCGCGCAGCCCGAGGTTGATCGGGCCGAAGGCCACGTCCTCCCGCACGGTCGGCATGAACAGCTGGTCGTCCGGGTCCTGGAAGACGATGCCGACCCGCCGTCGGATGTCCTTGAGCGTGGACTTCTGCACGGTCAGGCCGTCCACGACGACCGAACCGGCGCCCGTCCCGCCGCCGCCCCCCGACCCGCCGCCCAGAGTGCCATTCAGGTGCAGGACCAGCGTCGTCTTGCCGGCTCCGTTCGGCCCGAGGATCGCCACCCGCTCCCCCGCCGCGACCGACAGATCGACCCCGAACAGCGCCTGCCGGCCGTCCGGGTAGGCGAAGGCCAGATGGCGCACCTCGAGCGTGCCGGCCGGGCCCGCGGACGCGGTCATCCGGCCACCATCGCCGCCGCGCAGACGACCCCGGCCGAGACCGGCAGGGCCAGTGCGGTCGCCCACGACCGGCCCGGGGCGCGGGCCCCGTCGGCCACCGGTACGCCGAACCCGTAGCCCCGGGCGAGCATGGCCACGTACACCCGCTCACCGCGCTCGTAGGCCCGAACGAACAGGGCGCCCGCGGTCCGGGCCAGCGCCCGGACCTGCCAGATCCAGCGCGGATCGTCACCGCGGGCGATCCGCGCGATGCGCAGGCGGGCCAGGTCGGCCGACAGCACCTCGCCGTACCTGATCATGAAGGTCGCGATGGCGACCACCGCCCGCGGCACCCGGAGCCGCTCCAGCGCGCGCAGCAGGTCGGGCACCGTGGTGGTCGCGGTCAGCAACGCCGACGCGGCCACCCCCAGAGTGCCCTTGACGGCGATGTTCCATGCCCCCCACAGGCCCGGCTCGGACAGGGTCAGCGGACCGACCTGGACGAACGGCGCGGTGCCCAGGAAGGGCAGGAACACCGCGAAGATCAGGAACGGCACCTCGACCAGGCAGCGGCGCAGCCAGCGCCGCAACGACACCCGGGCGGCGAGCGCCACCGCGACCAGCACCGCGGCGTCCAGACCGAACGCCCAGAACGCCTCCCGCGGCGTGGCCACCACCGCGAACACGAACAGCACCGTCGCCACGACCTTGCACTCGGGCGCCAGCCGGTGCACCCCCGAGTCGGCCGGCACGAACAACCCGCGCCCCGGCCCGTGACCGCCCGCCACCGTCAGCCCCGGGCGTCGGGCCGCACCGGCGCACCGGACGAGCGGCGCCGGCTCCACCGGATCGCGACGACCAGCCCGGCCGCCAGGACGAAGCAGAGCAGGACCCCGATCACCCCGGCCAGGCCGGTCGACAGCCAGCCGTTCGGCACGCCGCTGACGCCGTAGTCGGCCAGCGGGCTGCCCCCGGTGCCGTGCTCGGTGGCGGTGTCGGCGAAGCCCTGGTCGATGGCGACCCGTTCCAGACCGTCGGGTGCGGAGCTGGCGAAGTGGCTGACCACGAAGGCCAGGAGCAGGGCGACCCCGAGACCCGCCAGCACGAAGGCCCTTACGGACCGGCGGGACCGGCCCGGCCCGGCGGCCGGGTTCGGGCCGGTCATCGGGTTCGGGCCGGTCACCGGGACGCCTCGCCGGTGACCAGCGCCGGACGCAGGTCGCGGGCACCGTAGACCAGGTCGGGGCGGGTGGCCATCACCGCGCCGACGGTCAGGCCGGTGATCACCGCCTCGCCGATGCCGATCAGCATGTGCACCCCGATCATGGCCACCGCGACCGTGCCGAGCGGCGCCCCACCGGTGCCGCCGACCGCGTAGTAGAAGGTGAACACGAGCGAGGCCGCGACCACGCCGCACCAGGCGGCCAGGGCGGACGCCAGGCTGACCCCGGACCGGGTCCCGGGCAGGATTCGGCGCAGCAGCCGGAAGAGCCCGTAGCCGACGAAGCACGTCGTGTAGCCCATCAGGATGATGTTCAGCCCGAGCGCGGTGAGGCCGCCGTCGGCGAAGACGAGGGCCTGGACGATGAACACCACCGACATGGCCAGGCTGCCGATCCAGGGTCCGACCAGGACGGCGGCCAGGCATCCGCCGAGCAGATGGCCGCTGGTCCCGCCGGCCACCGGGAAGTTGATCATCTGCATGGCGAAGATGAACGCGGCGACCAGGCCGGCCAGCGGCAGCTGCCGGTCGTCGAGAGCGTCACCGGCCTTCTTGATGGACAGGGCGATCAGCCCGGCCGCCACCACCCCGCCGACGATCGAGGTGGGGGCGTTGATGAAGCCGTCGGGGATGTGCATCCGGGCACTCCTGGGGTCGCCGGTGACGCAGACGCGCCGATCGTAACCCCACACCTGCCCATCGGCTCAGCCGCTCCGATGTGTGAACGACGGGGCCGCCAGCCGGCACCGGGATGCCTCTACGCCCGCCGGACCGAGCCCGGTCCTGGCGTCCGCTCGGCCGACCGTCTCTCGTCCGCCGTGAGTCGGGCCGGCGGCCGAACCGGCACCGGGCCCGGCGAACGCGCCCCGCTCTCGGTGGACCGGCTGGTCCAGCGGCCGGCGACGGACCCGCGGTCGTCCCGGCATGGTGGTGGCGGCGTAACGAACCCGGATCGGGGGACGGACCCCGAGCACCGGCTCCCGACCTGCAGCCCCCTCACACCGCGGTCAGGAGCCGGCTCCGCCCCATCGGGATTCGGAGCCGCACGGTGTCCGGATGGCTACCCGCCGGAATCGTTTCTCCCGCGACCGCCCCAGCTGCGCTGATCAAAGACCCACTACCGAGGCTGATCGCCCAGCTGCGCTGATCGAAGGCCCACCGAAACGGACAGATCGGACGCAGTTTCGGGTCTTTGATCAGCGCACGTCGTGCCCCGGGCCGGCCAGGACCCGGCCGCGGTCAGTCCCGGTCCCACTCCCGCCGGGTGAAGGGCAGCCCGGCGGTCCCGTCGTCGGCCGGGCGAACGGCCAGGATCTGGTCGACCCCCATCCGGTTCTGCGCGAAGGCCAGACCCCCACCGACCAGGTAGAGCCGCCAGATCCGGGCGCCCTGCTCGCCGATCGTCGCCACGACGTCGTCCCAGCGATCCTCGAGGATGCGGAGCCAGGCCTGCGCGGTCCAGCCGTAGTGCTCGCGCAGCGCGTGCACGTCGCGAATCTCCAGGCCCGCGGTGGCCAGCATCGACACCGTCGTGCCGACCGGCTTCATGTGCATGTCGGGCGCGATGTAGGTCTCGATGAACGGGCCACCGCCGGCGTGGGTCGTGGCCCGGGACATCTGCTGGACCAGCGCGCGGCCGCCGGGCCGCAGCACGTCGTGCAGGATGCGGGCGAACACCGGGTACTCGGCGTCGCCGACGTGCTCGCCCATCTCGACGGTGCTGACCGCGTCGAACGCGCCCTTGTCGGTGGGGCTGCCGATCAGCTCCCGGTAGTCGGCCAGCCGGACGGTCACCCGATCGGCCAGGCCGGCGTCGGCGACCCGCTTGGTGACGTAGTCGTGCTGGGCGCCGGACAGGGTCACCCCGACCACCTCGGCGTCGTAGTGGGCGGCCGCGTGGTGCACCAGCGATCCCCAGCCGCAGCCGATGTCCAGCAGCCGGCGGCCCGGGCCCAACCCGAGCTTGCGGCAGATCAGGTCGAGCTTGGCGCGCTGCGCGTCGTCCAGCGGCTGGTCGGGCCCGGCGGTGAAGTACGCGCAGGAGTAGGCCATGGTCGACCCGAGCAGCAGGTCGTAGAACTCGTTCGACAGGTCGTAGTGGTGGGCGATCGCCGCCCGATCCCGCTCGCGGGTGTGCTTGTCGCCCTCCAGGTGCGCCTCCGCGCCGGGCCGGGGCGGGCGCGGCCCGATCGCCCCGAGACGCACGGCGGCCAGGGCCAGCCGCGGGTAGTCGCCGACGCCCGGCCGCGGCCGGCGCAGGGTGCCCCCGCGGGTGGCCGACCACATCGCGGTGAGGCCGGCGGCGAGGTCGCCGTCCACGTCCAGGTCGCCGGTGATGTAGCCCTCGGCCAGGCCCAGCTCGCCGGGGGACCAGACCAGCCGGCGCAGCCCGCGGCGGGTGACGACCAGGGTGGGGGCGGACGAGGGACCGGTCTCGCTGCCGTCCCAGGCCCGGATCCGGACGGGGAGCGGGCCACCGAGCACGGACGCGGCCACGGCGGCGATCCGTTCGGCGGTGGTATCCGGCACGTGACCTCCGCGATGCGATCGGGCGGGCCACCACGACCCGCAGGGGTCGAGTGCATCACGGCGCGGACGCGGGGCCGCCGCCGGGTGCCGGAGACGCCCGGCCGGTGGACCGCGCTGGTGCGGCGCCGCCGACCG